>QNDZ01000277.1 GCA_003646055.1 bacterium | reverse complement strand
ATAATATTGACTAATCAATTATACATGGTAATTTTAAAATATGTTAATCATATTGCTTAACCTCTTTCAGCCAAGTTTACGTTGGGAAGAGGGCTCTGTATGGGCCTGTGATAATTATTATGATACTCTTTACTTCACTTCTGGAGATAAGGTAATAAAAATTTCACCAGAAATGGACACAACTGCATACACTTTACCTGAAAAAATCAATGGCGTAAATACAAAAGGATTATGTAATTTGTTCTGGTCCAAGCACCTTCTGCTCATATACCCCTCTGATACCCTGCAATTCAACTCCTCAATTCTCTGGTCAACGTATATAAATGATTCTTTATTAGTCTCGTTAAATAACCATGGATTCAATTTTATACTCCTTTATGATAGTAGCCTTAACAAAATAGACTCAATCCCTATCCCTGTAAGTTTCAATTATCTTCTACCTGTAAATGATAGTATTGTCTTTTCATGCTCAGGGACAAATGGCATTTACGTTCTAAACTTAATTACCAAAACTATAATTTACATTGAGGACACCCCTGGTTATTCACTCAATGCAAACCTGTTCCTAAATTATCTCTATGTTGCTGATAGAGAGGGTGGAGTCTCTGCCTATATAATAAATAATGATTACTCCTTATCTCAGGTATGGAATGAATCTGGCTGGGTTTCCTGGCTTTCTGTTGATACCTCCAATGCTGTATTGGCCATATCATCTTCTGGTATAAAAATATACGATGTTTCACAACCTGATATGCCAATCTTAATATCTCAAATTAATACCCCCTCCATGACATTAACTGTTGGAGACAGCTTGCTTTGGAATATTCATCCATACAGGAGTGTGGACTTTTATGATATTTCAAATCCATCCATACCAAAGTTAAATTGGAGTTTCTGGGTCACAGGATTTCCTAATGATTTCGCTCAAAAGGACACATTACTTTTCCTTGGTGGTGGAGGTTCAGGATGTGATGTCTTCAGGGTATCAAATGACTCAATACAATTCCTTTCAAGATATTTTACTTCCATTAATATTAAGAACCTGAGTATAATGGACGATACAACCCTTTTTCTTCCCGAGTACTATTTCTGGAAAGGAATAACATCTATCTCCTTTGCAAGTCCAGAATCTCTATATGTAATAAAAAATTTTAGTATTGGTGCACGCTACATCACAAAAAAAGTAATAAATTATTTTTTTGTAAGCACTGGTGATAGCCTTATCTGTTTCAAATATATTTCACCTGATTCAATAGAATTTGTTCAATATCTTCCCCTGTTTGAAGGAAATCATCTTGTCTGGGAGAACAATTTAATCTGCGTCTCTGGAAATGATTCATTAATTTATATCATAGATGTCCAGAATCCATATTCCCCTCAGGTTCAAAGTGAGATTTATACAGGGCATATGGTTTACAACACTGACATCAAAGATACATTACTTGTTACTTCTGAAGGGTCATATGGAGTAAAGATATGGGATATAAGTAACCCATCTTCTCCATCAGCCATTGGCAGTATTTCAGGAATTGATGCAAGAAGAATTATGTTGTGGGGTAAATATCTTTATATAAGTACTCATAATGGTTGGCTGTATGTTTATTCACTCATTGACCCTTCAAATCCATCAAAGGTTGATTCATTCTTTTTAGATGATTATCCAGCAGGACTCTCTCAAGGGAAAAATATGATTTTCGTGGGTTCTGCAAACAGAGGTTTCTGGGGGCTTACTACTGAGGGATATGACATCTTCCCCCCTCAACCTTTAGAGGCCAATCCTCTATGTGTTTTAAATGGTTCATTCTGGACTTCAGAAGAGAGTGTTGGTGTTTTGATAAATTCAGAAGAAAGGCTGGGAAACCTGTATCTCAAATACTATGAGTCACCTTCTGGTGACTATGATACAACCTTCAGTAAAATCTATGCAGATACTATATATCTTCGCAATTTAACCCAGGGTATAGATACCCTGTATATCTGGGCATCAGACACTGCTGGAAACCTTGATTACAGATTTCATTCATTCTTTGTTATAGGTTATGATACCTCTCCGCCTCCCTCACCTTCTCCTTTACTGCCTCAAGACTCTGGATATGCAGGGGATACAATAAATTTCATATGGCATGGAGTTTATGATAACCTTTCAGGGTTAAAAACTTACAAATTCCAGTTATCCTCTGACAGCCTCTTCACAAACATCCTTACTGACACCAATATTCCGGATACATCATTACAACTTTTTGCTATAAATCTTCCTGTTGAAACACAATTATTTTGGCATGTTTCCTCAATAGACTCTGCACTGAATAACTCCCCATGGTCATCTATGTGGAATTTTTCTATTGATACTACTGCCCCTGGAGTGCCTGATAGTATCTATGTAAACAATAGAAACCTGGTCTCTCTGTGGACAAGAAATGATACATTTACCATTCAGTATTTCTATTCCCAACAGGACTTTTCAGGACTTAACAGGGTTTACCTTAAAGAGGGAACACCTCCATTGAGCAACAGTGACACCTCTGCAAGT
>QNDZ01000276.1 GCA_003646055.1 bacterium | reverse complement strand
TGATGATGTTCTGTTCCTTATAAGGAACTGGAGCCAGTTGTCAGCAGGGTAATAAACCGTTGTATCAACCTCTGTCCAGACACCACCACCAGGCACTGTATCCGTCCTGAAGAAAACAGAAACTGACTCACCTGTGAAAGTAACCCTGACAGAATCATAACTGTATTCCTCTGGTGAAAACAGGTAGTATCCACCTGAGGCAAGCCAGAGGGTATCACCATAATAAATCACACCTGAATCCCCTCCACAGAGGATAAATGTTGTATCAATTATTGTTCCTCCATAGTTTATCTGTGAGTAAAGATTTCCACCCCATGTGGAATGGTTCATCAGTTTAACATAGAGGTGAACTGTATCCCCTGGCAGATAAATTGCCCTGTCAAGTGAATCCCATGCTGTAATCCTTATTCCATCCACATAAACAGGTATGAATGTATCAACCTCAGGGAAACCATCATTAAGCACACTCAACCTGCAATAGTAAATCCCTCCGGGCATATCCTCAGGCACAGGGAAGGAATCAATGAAGGATGTATCCCTGCCAACAGGAATGTTTATGTGCTTCTCAAGGTTCACAACATCCGCCCATTCCATCTTCAAAACCCTCTCCCCTTCACCATTCCCCGTGTTCCCCAATTCAGGGTCTATCTCACACCATCCACCTGAAGGTGAATAAATGGGCAAGATGTTCCTTATGCTATAAATGGGCACAAAATTTTTCTGTACTTCTTTTTCACATTTACCTACTATCTCTGCCTTTACAGGATACCTTCCTTCTGGAATAGGGGAAGAAAGGTTAAAAATCACTGTGTCTTTTTCACTTCCCTCTATACCAAAAATCTTCTCACTGTAAAAATTGCCAGTACTTAATTTTATTACTCCTTCAAACCCTTCAACCGATTTATTTTCTATTGTAACATAAACAGGGACAATGGTATCCACACATGTATCAGATATTATTATTGAATCAATCATGATTTGATTATTGGATAAAACATGAACAATGGATGAAGCAGAGTCAAGGAGTACAGAGGAAGACTCTGCAAAGAGAAAGGCGTTCAATGTATAATCTCCAGGTTCTTTACTATTGAAAACAGGTGAAATTGTATCTGTCTCACCAGATGGTGTTAAAATGTAAAACTCTGATGTATCACAGCCACCAAGAACAAGATTATTCACAAATTCATCAATATTATCCCATTTTCTCTGTGGTTTTAATTGCAATTTGTTCTTTTGTGAACCAATCCAATAGATTATACGATAGTCTGTGTCAAAAACCCCTGTGTTTGTAATAAATGACTGGATTTTAACATCCTCTGGTGAAACATAGAAAGACGAATCCAGTTTTATATCCCCATCAATACCAACCTTGATGTGTTTACCTTTTGAACTCTCCCTTTCACCAGTTATCACAACTGTCCTGAATGTATCAGAAGTAAAAGAGGTAAAACTATCAATTGTTGACCATTCTCCGCCACTTTCAATATAAACTGTATCCACAATGGTGTCACCTGAAAAAATTCTCTTCACAACTGCATCAATCCCACCTATGGACTCATTGAACAGGGTTGTTTTAACACCGAAGGGTTTGAAATCAATAAATTCTGGTGCTGTGATTGATATATCAATATTTTTACCTGCTATCAAGAGGCTCCTCTTATGGACAATTGAATCTCCGCTGGAGAGCATAACCTTTCCTGTGATTATGATGGATGTATCCGGAGTAATCCTGATAGGAAACGAGTCAACACCGTTCCCTTCAATCTCAAACAGCGTGTCAAGGTATAATGAATCACCCGAGACAACCAATCTTATTGAATCGCTTTGAATAGAATCTGCATTTATACATACCGGGAAAACAGTGAAGGTATCACCCTGAAATCCAGCATCCCTATCAAGCCCCATCACGAAGTTTATACCCTCATTCAAAACGGTGAAGTAGTCATTATCCATTGTCACCACCTGACCACTATCTGTAACTGCAACGGACTTTATTATATAATCCCCTGAGGGTAAACTGTCTAATGTATCTACAAATGTAAAGGACTCTGAATTTGACAGGGTGAGTGGAATCACATTCGTGTAGACCAATGTATCAACTGCGTTATAGACCTTAAGTTTGAAATTAACATCACGGAACACAGGTGAGTTTTCCCAATCCCCTTGTAATGTTATGAATACATAATTGGGTAGATAATCACGTCCTACAAAGTACTCAAGTCTCCAAAGTCTATTATCAACATAATCTTCAGGTTCTCCACCCTCATAAACAATCTCACCATCACCATCTTTTATTACACTCATGACCCGAAACATGTCGCTTATTCCGTCAACCATCATCTTTATTGTTCCCATCTTTTTCCCAAACAACCTGTAGACTGAATAGGATGGTAATTCTTTGATAGGTTCATCCTCAATCACAAGTATATCATTACCTATGTATGTGTGGTCGTATTGAATATCCATTATCTCTGTACTGGCTTTTAAGTTTCCATTGTTATCATACACATACAGATAATTTATCGCTCCAACACCA
Organism: bacterium; assembly: GCA_003646055.1. GTDB lineage: Bacteria > Hydrothermota > UBA3072 > UBA3072 > B12-G15 > B12-G15. The sequence continues at coordinate 5 of QNDZ01000276.1, read as the reverse complement.
ACAAT
>QNDZ01000275.1 GCA_003646055.1 bacterium | reverse complement strand
GATATACAGTGAAGACCAGATGGAAGAGGCGATTGAGAAGGTGATTGAGGCAATGGAAAAGATGGGGGTTCTCTGATGGATATCATTGTAAAGAAGGAAAAATGTGTTGGTTGTGTTCTTTGTTCCAATGAGTGTCCCTATGGTGCTATCACACTTGTGGATGAGAGGCATGAACTTGAGGAAGGACTCAAGGCAAAGTTTGCAGTCAGGCTTGCTGTAATTGACAGGGATAAGTGCACATACTGTGGACAGTGTGTTCCTGTGTGTCCATTCGGTGCAATTGAGATAATCAGGGAAGAGGCGACCTTTGAAGGTAAGGAAGAATATAAAGGGGTGATGGTCTTTGGTGAGATTAGGGATGGGATACTTGAAACATACACCTTTGAATTAACAGGTAAGGGAAGGGAACTTGCTGACAAACTTGGTGTTCCCCTGACAGGGGTGCTTATAGGTAAAGACCTGGAAAAGTATGCACAGGATATGATATACCACGGTTGTGATAGGGTTATACTTGCAGAGCATGAATCCCTTGAACACTTTCTTGCAGAACCGTACACAAAGATTCTTACAGCCATTATAAGTGAATACAAACCAGAGGTTTTTATAGCAGGTTCCACAACCATGGGAAGGGCACTCTTTTCAAGGGTTGCAGCAAAGATTGGCACAGGGCTTACAGCAGATTGCACAGGGCTTGATATAGATGGAGAGGGAAATCTAATACAGACAAGGCCTGCCTTTGGTGGTTCTGTGATGGCACGAATCAAGACACCAAATCACAGACCCCAGATGGCAACGGTGAGGCCAAGGGTTTTCAAAAAGGCACCAGAGGATAGGTCAAGGACAGGTGAGGTTATAAAGTTTCCCCTTACAGAGGATATGCTCACCTCAAGGGTGAAGTTCATTGATTACATTGTTGACGAAACATCCCATGTGAACATAGAGGAGGCCGATGTTATATTCTCCGGTGGAAGGGGAATAAAAGGGCCTGACAACTTCAAGATGCTCTTTGAACTGGCTGACATGATAAAGGGTGCTGTTGGTGCATCAAGGGTTGCTGTGGACGAGGGATGGATACCCTACTCCCATCAGGTTGGTCAGACAGGTAAGACAGTTGCTCCAAAGATGTACCTTGCCTTTGGTATAAGTGGTGCAATCCAGCATCTTGCAGGTATGCAGACATCTGATTTTATTGTTGCTGTGAACAAGGACCCTGAGGCACCGATATTCAAGGTGGCGGATATAGGTATTGTGGCAGACCTCTTTGAGGTTGTTCCCCTTCTGAAGAAGAAACTGGAGGAAAAACTGAAGAATGCCTGAATCAAGAATCTTTTCTGTTCCAATAGAAGAGGAGATGCAGTCCAGTTATCTGGACTATGCAATGAGTGTGATTGTTGGCAGGGCACTTCCTGATGTGAGGGATGGATTAAAGCCTGTTCACAGGAGAATACTCTATGCAATGCATGAGATAGGTCTTCACCACAACAGACCTTATAAGAAGTCAGCCACTGTTGTTGGTGAGGTTCTTGGTAAGTATCATCCCCATGGTGATGCCGCTGTTTACGATACCCTTGTGAGAATGGCACAGGACTTCTCAATGAGGTATCCCCTGATTGATGGTCAGGGAAATTTTGGCTCAATTGATGGTGATGCGGCAGCAGCATACAGGTACACAGAGGCAAGGCTATCAAAGATAGCAGAGGAACTCTTAAGGGATATTGACAAGGATACGGTTGATTTTGTACCCAACTTTGATGAAAAATTGAAGGAGCCTGTTGTTCTACCAGCAGGCTTTCCCAACCTGCTTGCGAACGGTTCATCGGGTATTGCAGTTGGAATGGCTACAAACATTCCACCCCATAATCTTAATGAACTCATAGATGCACTTATTTACATAATTGACAATCCAGATGCAGAACTTGATGACATAATGAAGTTTATAAAGGGACCCGACTTTCCCACCGGTGCCATCATAATGGGTGTGGAGAACATCAGGAAGGCCTATGAAACAGGTAATGGCTCAATCATTGTTGAGTCGGCCTATCACATAGAGGAAGGAAAGAGGGGGAAAAACAGCATAGTTATAACAGAGATTCCCTACCAGGTGAACAAGGCATCCCTGATAATGGAGATAGCGGCACTGGTAAAAACGGGCAAGGTTGTTGGGATATCCGATATAAGGGATGAATCAAACAGGGATGGTATAAGGATTGTGCTTGAACTGAAGCAGGGTGCACAGATAAGGGTGATACTGAATAAACTTTTGCTAAAGACAAAACTGAGAACAAGTTATGGTATAAATCTTCTTGCCCTTGTTGACGGGGTACCACGAAGGCTCTCTCTCCTTGAGATGCTCAAACTTTATCTTGAGCATAGAAGGGTTGTTGTTGAAAGAAGGTCAAGGTTTCTGCTTGAAAGGGCAGAGAGAAGGGCACATATCATTGAAGGGTTGAGGAAGGCCCTTGACCACATTGATGAGATAATAAATATCCTCCGTTCCTCAAAGGATGTTCCCACTGCAAAGGCAAAACTGATAAAGAGGTTTGAATTTTCAGAG
>QNDZ01000274.1 GCA_003646055.1 bacterium | reverse complement strand
GAGGACTTTTTTCAGGTATTTGCCTGTGTAGGATTTTTTTGATTCCGCTATCTCTTCTGGTGTGCCTGTTGCCACAATCTCTCCACCCCTGTCTCCACCCTCAGGACCAAGGTCTATGATGTAGTCTGCTGATTTAACAACATCAAGGTTGTGCTCTATAACAACAACCGTATTTCCCCTGTCCACCAATCTCTGCAGAACATCAAGGAGAAGCCTTACGTCCTCAAAGTGGAGACCTGTGGTGGGTTCATCAAGTATGTAAAGTGTTCTTCCTGTTGCAGTCTTTGAAAGTTCCCTTGCAAGTTTCACCCTCTGAGCCTCTCCCCCTGAGAGTGTTGGTGCAGGTTGGCCAAGTTTTATGTAACCAAGACCAACATCGTGTAAAAGCTGGAGTTTTTTCTTTATTGGTGGTATGTTCTTGAAGAATTCAAGTGCCTCATCAACACTCATCTCAAGCACATCCGAGATATTTTTTCCGTGATACTTCACCTCAAGGGTCTCCCTGTTGAACCTTTTTCCACCACACACCTCACAGGTGATGTAAACATCGGGTAAAAAGTGCATCTCAACCCTTATTATCCCCTGGCCCTCACACCTCTCACACCTGCCTCCACGAACATTGAAGGAGAACCTTCCCGGTTTATATCCCCTTATCCTTGCCTCTGGCAGATTTGCAAAGAATTCCCTGATAGGGGTGTATACACCTGTGTATGTTGCTGGATTAGACCTTGGGGTTCTTCCTATGGGACTCTGGTCTATGTTTATCACCTTGTCTATATGTTCAATCCCCTCTATACTATCATGTTCAAGTGGAATATGCCTTGAACCATAGAATTTCCTTGCAAGTGCCCTGTAAAGGATGTCAAGTAAAAGGGTACTCTTCCCTGAACCAGAAACACCTGTGATGCATACAAAGAGCCCCAAAGGTATCTTCACATCTATGTTTTTCAGGTTGTTTCCCCGTGCTCCCTTTATCTCTATATATCTACCATCTGGCATCCTTCTCCTTGAAGGAACAGGAATCTCTCTCCTTCCAGAAAGATAGGCTCCTGTTAATGATTTTTTATTCTTCTTTATCTTCTCTGGTGTCCCTGTTGCAACCACCCTTCCACCTTTCTCCCCTGCTCCTGGTCCAAGGTCTATAACCCAATCTGCACTCTCAATTGTTTCAGGGTCGTGTTCAACAACAATAACTGTATTTCCTGCATCCCTGAGACCTTTCAGGGTTGAGATAAGCCTTGCTATATCCCGTGGATGCAGTCCAATAGAGGGTTCATCAAGTATATATATAATACCAATGAGACCAGAACCAATCTGTGTAGCAAGGTGAACCCTCTGTGCTTCACCACCTGCAAGGGTCTCTGATGGTCTATCAAGTGTAAGGTAATCAAGCCCTACATCCTCAAGGAATTTCAATCTTCTTACAATCTCCTTAACAAGTTCCTTTGCAATGATTCTTTCATTCTTGTCAAGTTTAAGGCTCTCAAAGAACCCCCGTGCCCTGCTCACATTCATTCCAACAACATCCCCTATACTCTTGCCATTAACCAGCACATGGAGTGCCTCTTTCCTTAGCCTCTTACCACCACAGGCAGGGCATGGATGGATTGCCATGTACTTCTCTATTTCAAACTTAATCCAGTCAGATTCTGTCTCCTCGTATCTCCTCAAAAGATACTCATTCAATCCAGCAAAATGGCCATCTCCATAAAACAATGCATGCTTGAAGTCTTCAGGAAGTTCATTAAATGGAGTATAAAGGTTCACCCTGTATCTGTTTGACAGGCTTTTAATAGCATAGTAAAGTTTACCCCCTGCCTCACCAAGAAAGCCTATAGCCCCCTCCATTATTGATAGGTTTGGGTCAGGAACAAGGAGTTCAGGGTCTATCTCCATTCTGACACCAAGCCCACCACACACAGGACAGGCTCCATATGGAGAGTTGAACGAGAAGAGCCTTGGAGTGATGTCAGGATAACTGATGCCACATTTGACACAGGCTAGTTTTTCACTATAAATACTGGAGTTCCCGTCCATATCCATTATCCTGACCTTACCATTCCCAAGGCTCAATGCAGTTTCTATGGATTGTGTAAGCCTTGAAACAACACCCTCTTTAACAACAAGCCTGTCCACAACCACATCAATCGTATGCTTTTTGTTCTTCTCAAGTTCTGGCACACCCTCATCGATATCAACCATCCTGCCATCCACCACTGCCCTTATATACCCGCTTTTCAAAAGCCTTGCAAAAAGGTCTTTGTGTGTCCCCTTTCTACCCTCCACAGCAGGTGCAAGTATCATTATTCTCTTCCCATCCCACTCCTTCAGAACACTTTGCACTATCTCATCAAGTGTTCTTGCTGTGATTGGCTCACCACAGTTATAACAATAGGGTTTTCCCAGCCTTGCAAAGAACACCCTTAGATAATCATAGATTTCAGTAACAGTTGCAACTGTTGAACGGGGATTCTTTGAAATCTTTCTCTGCTCAATGGATATAGTGGGGGAAATACCCTCAATCTTTTCAACATCTGGCTTGTCCATCACACCAAGAAACTGCCTTGCATAG
>QNDZ01000273.1 GCA_003646055.1 bacterium | reverse complement strand
TCAACAAGTTCCTCTGTTTCTGGCCTTGGGATGAAGACACCTTCCTCAACAGAAATCTCAAGCCCCATAAAACCAACCCATCCAATTATATACTGAACAGGCTCACCTGAAAGCCTCCTCATAATCAGGTGAATGAATTCCTCCCTCTCCTCTGGCTCAATCTCTACCTCATCAGAATAGTGTCTGAATGCCTCTATTCCTGTTACATGTTCAAGCAGAAGACCTGCAACAATCCTTGCATCCTCACCATCAAACTCCTTCAGAAGATTTTCACCCAGTTTGAGAACTTCCCTGCTTCTCATTAAGTTTCTCCTCCATGTAGGTTAAAAGTAGTTTATCAATGATTGGGTCAAGGTCTCCATCAAGAATTCTATCAAGGCTGTAAAGTGTAAGGTTTATCCTGTGGTCAGTCACCCTGTTCTGGGGAAAGTTGTATGTCCTTATCTTCTCACTCCTCTCCCCTGTTCCAATCTGGGATTTTCTCTTCAGGGATATCTCCCTCTCCCTCTTCTCCTTCTCCATCTGGTAGAGTTTTGCCCTCAATATACTGAATGCCCTCACCCTGTTCTGGAACTGAGACCTTTCATCCTGGCATGTAACAACAATACCGGTTGGGATATGGGTGAGCCTGACCGCTGTTGCCACCTTGTTCACATTCTGTCCACCAGGACCTGATGCATTGTAAAACTCCATCTTAACCTCATTCTCATCTATATCTATCTCAAACTCCTCTATCTCTGGCAAGACAGCAACTGTGGCTGTTGATGTGTGTATCCTTCCACCTGATTCAGTTACAGGAATCCTCTGAACCCTGTGAACACCACTTTCAAATTTGAGCCTTCCATACACCCCCTCACCCTTCACAAGGAAGGATACCTCCTTGTAGCCCCCAATATCTGTTGGATGGGAATTGAGCATCTCTATGTTCCAGCCTTTATCCTCTGCATACCTTGTATACATCCTGAAGAGGTCTTTTGCAAAGAGGGAGGCCTCATCACCTCCTGTGCCTGCCCTTATCTCAACAATGGCATTCTTATCATCAGCCTCATCCTTTGGAACAAGCAGAAGTTTCAATTCCTCTTTCAACACTTCATATTTTTCTTCAAGTTCTTTCAGTTCCTCCCTTGCAAGTTCAACAATCTCATGGTCTTCCTCTGTCTCAACAATCCTTCTATCCTCATCAATTCTTTTCTCAACCTCTTCAACCTCCTGAATCTTTTCAACTACTGGTTTCAATGACTTTAATTCCTTCTGGAGTTCTATCAACCTTTTCGTATCCCTTGCAACGTCAGGGTTCATCAGTAAATCATTTATTTCTTTATATCTCTTGAGTATTTCTTTTCTTCTATCCATTTTAAATCTCTACAAAATCCTCCTTGCCTGCACCGCAGATTGGACATGTCCAGTCATCTGGAAGTTCCTCAAAGGGTGTGCCAGGCTTTATACCTGAATCAGGGTCTCCCTTCTCAGGGTCATAGATGTATCCACATACCTTGCACCTGTATCTCTTCAGGCCACCTGCCTTTTTCTCTTCCTCCACATCAAGTCCGAATGTTGGTGCATTCTCTGGAGACTTCCCCTTCTTCACCTTGTGGTAAATGGCATATGTCATTGGTTCATCATCTGATAGTATCTCGCCATTCAGAACCTCACCAATAAACAATGTATGTGTTCCAGCATCCATTGTTCCAACAACCTTTGCCTCAAACCAGGCCACTGCATATTCAAGGGGAATTGGTGCCCCTGTTTCACCTTTTCTATAATCAATCCCATTAAACTTATCAAAGTCCCTTCCACTTTTGAAACCAAATCTCCCGATATACTCCATGGTGGCATTCACAGAAAGAACAGAAACAGAAAATACACCGCTCTCCTTCACATACTCATGGGTCAGGTTCTTCTTGTTCAGGCACACTGCAACCTTTGGTGGTTCAGAGGTGACCTGGAACACTGTATTTGCAATCTGTCCGTTCATTTTATCCCCTCTATATGAACTAACAACATAAAGCCCATAAGAGACTTTTCTCAAGGCCTTTATGCCCATGATGTTCTCCTTTTTCTCCAATGATAACAAAAGGGATGAATAAAGCAAGTGATAAAAAACCCCCGAACCTATAATGGAACGGGGGAATCTGGAGAATACAGATTTCAGATAACCGCTTCAGTTCACTGCCCTCTCATATTCAAGGAGGAGTTCAAGAAATCCTTCGTAGTCAACCACCTCCATCCAGTTCTTTTTCAATCCCCTTGCCTCAAGGTCTTCCTTCAAAAGGTAAAACTTCACACCCTTGTTCTTTGCGTTTTCAATGAGATTCTCCATATCCTCTGGTATCCTGGTGGCAACCAGCACTCCATCCTGTATAAATACAACAGCATCACCACTATCTGCAAGTGCTATATTCGTTTTGAATTCCTTTCTCAGGAACGGTGTTCTGGAAACAACGTATAGCGTCTTCATTCCTACCTCCTACATGAAGGAAACAACGAACTTTGCTGAATTTATTATCTTTTTCAGTTCCTCTGTATCAACAATCTTTCCCTTAATCAGCATATCCTCTGTGAGACCCCTCTCCTCCATTGATTC
>QNDZ01000272.1 GCA_003646055.1 bacterium | reverse complement strand
GGGAGTTCTGCAAGACAGACCATTCAAACAGATAAAAAACCTGTTGATGCCATTATTGTCGGGGTGATTGACAGGATTGACCTGAAAAAATGAGGCTTGGAAGGGTTATTGGCAGTCTCCACTGTACAAAGAAATATCCTGCACTTGAGGGTTATAAACTTCTTATTGTTCAGCCCGTGGATTCTTCAAATAATCCAGAAGGGATGCCTTTAATTTGTGTTGATACGGTTGACGCGGGGGTTGAGGATGTTGTTTATTTTGTTGAGGCGCGGGATGCATCAATACCATTAAAAGACCCACTCACACCATCTGATGCCACAATTACAGGGATTATTGAGAGGATTGACACTATCAACAGGGAACTGTACAGAAAATGAGGCTGGGGAAGGTTAAGGCAAATATCACATCCACCATTAAGAACCCTTATTTAACCGGTGAAAAAATAATGGTGGTAGAAATAATCAATCCTGATGGTACAGGAACGGGTAAGGAGGTTGTTGCCATTGAGAAGGCACAGGCGGGTATAGGGGATATTGTTCTTCTCATGGATGAAGGTGGTTCTGCAAGGATGGTGCTTGGCAAAGATAGGGCACCTGTCCGTGCAGTGATTGTAGGGGTAGTTGATTCAATAAACTTAAAAAAGGAGGTCTGATGTTTTTTCTGATTTTGTCACTTATTCCCTTTAATGTTCAGGAAGGGAAGAACTTTCTTAAACTCAATTATAATGGTGTTTTGAAGGATTCTACTCCCCTTGTGTTGTTCTACCAGTTTGTAAGCAGTGATACAAACTATTCCAATATTGTGAGAATGAGGGGAACTTCTGCAGTTATAAAGTTTCACAAAAACCCTGAATATGTAAGATTGATTGTTGAAGACAGGAATGGAAACAGGGACATGGATGGGGATAACCCCTATATGTATGTGTTCAAAAAGGAGAATGCATATCTTTTTGCAGCAAGGGTGCTCCTTGTTTCAAGGAAACCTGATTTTGAGAAGGCAATGGAGTATGTAAAACTTGAAGAAAAGAACTTTCCTGATAACAGGTGGATAGAGTTTTATAAATGGTGGATTGCAAATGGTAAAGGTGAAAAGTATCAGGTTCCTGCTGTTGAGGGTAAGGATGATGTGAGCCTTGGATTGAAGGTTATAAAGGCACTATCAGAGGGGAAGAACTGGCAGGGATACTTTGTGGAACTGGTTAAGGGTTATCCTGAATCCCACTGCATAAATGACCTTATCAATGTTCTGCCAGTGAGGGAACTCAAGGGAATTGTTGATTCTCTTAACAAACAGGGTGTTTACTCTCCATTCCTTCCACAGATGGAACTTGAATATCTCTTCTCTGTGTATAATCCAAGAGACCCCAACTGGGTGAAGGAACTGAAAAGGATTGTTACACAATATCCAAAATTCAGGAATAGAACCGTTGCTGTTTATTACCTTGCCAGAATGGTAAAGTGGAATGAGGCAAAGCCATTACTTGAAGAGGTAACAAAGAAAACAGAGAGTCCTGACCTGAAGAACCTGTACGCATCCCTTCTTATTCAGAATGGTGAGGAGAAGAGGGGTATCAGGATGGCACTGAAGGCAATAAAGATAGTGAAAGGGAGTTATGTTGACAGGAGATACTGGAATTATGACAGGGAAAAGCGAGAATCTTTGAGAAGGGATAATCTTTTAAGGTTTAATTATACAGTGGCACTTGGTTATCATAGTCTGGGGAAGGACAGAAAGGCAAGAGTCTATATAGAGAGGGCAATGGAGAACATGGCAAGGGGAGAGGAAGACCCTGATGTGCTTGAACTTGCAGGTGATATTTATCTTAAATTGAACGACAAGAAGAAGGCAGAGAATGCTTACCTGAGGGCACTTTCAGTTGTGATGATACCCCAGATAAAGGAGAAACTTAAATCCCTTTACACTGGTGATGATTTTGAGGCGTATCTTAAAGATGCACTAAAAAATCTATCAAGGGAAAACATGCTCAATCAGGAGGCACCTGACTTTACAGTGAAGAAGTTATCCGATGGTAGTGAGGTTAAACTTTCTGATTTCAGGGGTAAGGTGGTAGAACTTAACTTCTGGGCAACATGGTGTGGCCCATGCATAAGGGAAATACCTGTTTTGAATAAACTTGTGGATGAATATAATGGGAAGGATGTTGTTTTCCTTGCTGTGAGTGATGAAACCCCTGATGCGATAAAGAAGTTCCTTGAAAAGCAGGAATTCAAGTATATGCAGACAGTTGGTAAGGCCTCAAGGCTGTACAATGTAACAGGTATTCCAACACACTTTGTTATAGATAAAAAAGGCATGATTCAGTTCAAACATGTTGGATATATTCCTGGTCTTGAGGACAAGGTAAAGGAAGAGATTGATATTCTGCTCGGAAAAGATTGATTGAACTCCTTACAGGAATAGAAAAACCCGGAAGATATACTGGTGAAGAGTGGGGGGCTGTGATAAAGCAGTCCTCCGAGGTTTCCCTCTGTCTTATCTATCCAGACCTCTATGAGGTTGGAATGTCCAACCTCGGGCAGAAGGTTATTTATGAAATAGTGAATAACCTTCCATTTGCGTCTGCTGAAAGGGCATATCTTCCTGGTGTGGATATGTGTAAAAG
>QNDZ01000271.1 GCA_003646055.1 bacterium | reverse complement strand
ATGCCTTATCTCCATTGCCATCCTCTCAATTGCCTCACCAACCATCACAAGGGAATATATAAACTCAATGTATCTGTCCCTTGGAACAATCTGGGTTGATACAGGTTCAGGCTTTAAACCTAATTTTTCAAGTGCAATCTTCTCTACCTTTGAGGGAAGGTGGGAGTATGTCCCAACAGGTCCTGAAATTTTTCCATATGTAACAAATCCCAAGGTCTGGTTCAACCTCTTTTTAGCCCTGTTCAGTTCACTCACCCACGAGAGGATTTTAAGCCCAAGTGTTGTTGGTTCTGCATGGATACCATGGGTTCTTCCCACAATGGGTGTATATTTTTCTTCAACCGCCCTTTCCCAGGAAGCCTTTATCAACCCGTCAAGCATCCCAATGATTGTTTCAATGGTTCTCTTCATTAAAATGGCAATGGCAGTATCAATAACATCGGAGGAGGTAAGTCCATAGTGGACAAACCTGCCTGCATCACCTGTCTGCTTTTCAATTGAAGACACAAACGCAATAATGTCATGCCTTGTAACCTCTTCAATCTCTTTTATGCCCCGGATGTCAATCCTGACACTCTCCTTCACCTTTTTAGACATACCCTTGGGGATTATACCAAGCCTTTCCTGAGCCTCCATAACCGCAATCTCAACATCAAGGTATGTTCTAAACCTGCTCTCCTCATCCCATATCTGTTTTATCTCATCAACCCTGTATCTATCAATCATCCTTCCTCCATATTTTGAAGAAGTATTCCTCAAGTTCCCCTGCAATATCCCTGTTTTCAATCACAACATTCACCTCATTGTTCTTCTCCAGGGCACTTTCTGTCCAGTTTGTTGACCCTATCAGGACTGTTGCATGGTCAAAAATGCCGAATTTGGCATGGGTGGTAGGATAGGGTGTGTCAAAACAGACCTTAACCCCAACCTTCATCAAACTCTCTGCAAAGGCTGTATTTTCAGCATTCAATGAGGAATCATAATAACTTGAATCCAGAAGCACACGCACATCAACCCCTCTGGACACTGCACTGGCAAGGTCTTCGTAAATGTATTCAACAAGACTTCCCTTCTTGAAATTGGCAACAAACATGCACATATATATGGATTGATTTGCACCTTCAACCAGTTTATGGAACTCAGTGTAATAATCCTGGTTGTTTACAAGCCTTTCAACAAGAGGCTGTGTATCACTCCTGTAACAGGATATAAAAAGAACTCCTAATATAAGAAACCTTCTCAATCCTTTTTCTCTTCACTCCCCATCTTTATGGGCATGAAAACACCTATCAGATACCCGAGTATTCCTGAAATAAGTATCACAACAATGGTCCTTGGCTGGAACTTCCAGAAGAATAGCCACAGGGTTGACTGGACAATGGCATTCTGAATAATGAGAATCAAAAAGAGAATCACCACGACAATCCAAGTTATGAGTTTTGCTTTTACTGTTCCTTTCATTTTCCCTCCTATTTTAAGATTATAATCTTCTTACCGTTCCTGAATACAATCCTGCCATGCCTTCCCTTTCTACCAAGAATATCAAAAACCCCTGTCTTTTTTACAGACTCTGGTGGCAACTCCCTGATACCCAATTGAGGAAAGACCATCACCCTCAATCCATTTACCGGGTTTCCCCTGAAGTAACTCACATACCCATCTTCACCCATCAATGTGATTGATGTGCCATTAGAACCTGCAACCGTATCCACTGCGGGATAGTAATTCCACACACCAGTGAACCTTGCTATGAAGAGATAAGCAGGGAAAGTGCCCTGAACATAGGAAATTATTGGCTGTTCATACCTGTCAAGTATTATATCTGTCCAGTATCCCGCCTCTGTGTTGTTATCAACTGTATCAATGGTAAAATCAGGGGGTATGCCATATGCATGAAGCAGGTCACCATAATAACCCATGTATGAAATGTGCACTGTCCCATTATCTGCAACTGCAACAGAGGAGTACTTACCCCCATTATCCACAGTATAAATGTTCACAGATCCGTCAATCACTGCCAGATGGAGATTTGTGTATGTCTGTGAATAATACGTGGCGTATATCTTCCCATCAGAACCAAGGAATGCAGATGTCCACAATCCAGAGTCCCCCCTGTTATCTATAACCTCTCTTGTCCAGCCACCTGACTTGTATGCATGCTTAAAATCACCATTGGTTGCATCATAGTAGAATACGTGAGGAACACCGTTCTTCACAACAATGGAAGTATATAGACCCACATTTCCCGTTGCATCCACTGTTTCAACATTAAAATCAGTTCCACTTCCACTTGCGCACTTCAAATCGCCATTTGTGTTGTCATAATAGGATATCCAGACTGTTCCCCTGTAAACATATATTGATGTAAATTGCCCAACATCTCCTGATGCGTCAATGGTATAGTAGTGCCAGGTATCCCCAACCTTCCATGCATACTTCAAATCACCATCATCAACATCATAATAGGAGACATAGAGGGTATCACCTGAGTATGTGATGGATGAATAGGTTCCACAATTCCCTGTATCAACATTCTCCCAGTAATAGGCAAAGATTATCCAGAACATATCAATCCACCGTTATTGTTTTGGATATGTTCTTGGGGAAATCAGGGTCAATCCCCCTGTT
>QNDZ01000270.1 GCA_003646055.1 bacterium | reverse complement strand
GTCCCATATAGCCTGACTCTATCCTTGTATATTTTGCCGTATAACTATTAATCATTCTCTCACCTCCATTCAAATATACCTTTATTCTTAAACACTGTCAAGTATTTTAGGGGGGCGTTAGGTTTTGTCAATAATCCTATGCGGCATTATTGAGGATGAGGGTGGCATTATACCCCACCCCCTCCCAGAGGGACGGGGGTCTAACCTGCTAATCTATATAAACCGTAATTTATTTTTTTCTCCCTTTATCTTACTGGGAATAAAAGGGATACGCCAAATGTCAAAAAGTCAACCTCCGTCCCTGGAGAAGGGTTATTCCATGAGTTTTACAAGGAGTGCCTTCTGTGCATGCAGTCTGTTCTCTGCCTCATCAAGCACAACAGAGTGGGGACCATCAAGCACATCGTCGGTTATCTCCTCCCCCCTGTGTGCAGGAAGGCAGTGCATCACAATCACATCATTTTTTGCATTCTCAAGGAGTTTTGAGTTCACCTGGTATCCCTGGAAATCCCTCAACCTCTTCTCCCTTTCTGCCTCCTGACCCATTGATGCCCACACATCTGTGTAGATTACATCTGCATCCTTCACACCCTCAAACGGGTCATTGTAAAGGGTGATTGAACCGCCACTCTTCTGCGCCAATTCCTGTGCCTGTTTAACAATATCCTCTGGTGGTTCATAACCAGCGGGTGTGGTCACGGTCATGTGGACACCAAGTATCCCGGAGGCAAGCATCAGGGAATTACAGACATTGTTCCCATCACCAACCCAGGCAAGTTTCAATCCTTCAAAATCACCCTTGTGCTCTTTTATTGTGAGGAAGTCAGCAAGTATCTGGCATGGATGTTCAAGGTCAGACAGACCATTTATAACAGGGATGGTTGCATTCTCTGCCAGGTCTGTGACTGTTTTATGTGCAAATGTCCTTGCCATAATCCCATCAACCCATCTTGAGAGGTTCCTTGCAACATCGGGTACACTCTCCCTCTGTCCAAGTTTTATATCCTGTGGTGCAAGGTAGATTGCATATCCGCCCAGTTGATACATCCCTGTTTCAAAGGTTACCCTTGTTCTCAGGGATGGCTTCTCAAATATCATTGCAAGAACCTTGCCCTTCAGGTGGTGGTGTTCCACACCTTTTTTTACTTTATCCTTCATCTCAATGGCAAGTTCAAAGAGTTCCAACATCTCTTCCTTTGTAAGGTCTGCAATGGATACAAGGTCTTTCCTCACTCCTCCTCCTTTTTTAGAAGTTTTTCATATTCCCTCTGAAACCTGATGAAATCCCGCCTTGACAGGTAATCCACAATCAAAACCCCGTTGAGATGGTCAATCTCATGCTGGACAACCCTTGCCATCAGCCCTTCAAGTTCATACTCAACCTCTTTACCATCTGTATTAATCCCTTTCAGAAAAACCCTTGTTGGTCTTGGTATCTCAATGCTCACACCTGGAACACTGAGACATCCCTCCTCCATGTGGTCTTCACCATCCACCTCAAGTATCACAGGGTTTATCACAATCAGGGGCTCTTTATCCTCTGGAAGTCTTGCAACAAACAACCTCAAGGAATACCCAATCTGGTTTGCTGCAAGCCCTATACCATCAGCCTCTTCCATTATCTTCAGCATCTTTGCTGTAATCTCATTGATGTTTGATGGGATATTTTCAATCTCTGAAACCCTGTTCTTCAGGAATGGGTCAGGGAAAATTCTAATCTCATCATGCATCATCATCCACCACCTTTATATGTAATTCCCTTAAAAGTTCCTTATGAACATATGATGGTGAACCCTCCATAAGCCCCAATCCCTGGTATGTCTTGGGGAATGCAATAACATCCCTTATGCTTTCCTCACCTGCAAGGAGCATGCACAACCTATCAAGCCCTGGAGCAATACCACCGTGAGGTGGTGCACCAAGTGAGAGTGCCTCAAGGAGAAATCCAAACCTCTCCTCAATCTCATCCTCAGACAGCCCCATTATCCTGAAGAGTTCCCTCTGGATCTCTGGATTGTGATTCCTTATGCTTCCACTTGCAAGTTCAACCCCATTCAGAACAAGGTCGTACTGCATGCCCTCAGCAGTTGTTGGATTTTCTCTCACCTCTTCAATACTCACTGCTGGCATGGTGAATATATGATGGCATGGTGTTATGTTTTCATCCTCATCAAGTTCAAATAATGGAAACCTTGTTATCCATACAAACCTGAACCCATCCTGGATAAGCCCCAGTTTCTCACCAAGTATATTCCTCAGTATGCCCAGCAGGGTGAGTGCCTGTTTTCTCTCCCCTGATATTAGAAGCAGCGTCTCCCCATCATTCAATCCAAAGGTATCAAGGTCAGGGTGGTGTTTTACAAATGAACCCCTGTATTCACCTTCCTTAACAAGGTAAAGAACACCCTTTCCCCCTTCCTTTTTTATCCTTTCCTCAAGTTCCTGTATATCCCTCCTTGAGAGGATTCCTTTCACCCTGATACCGCCCGTGTATTCTGATGATGAGAAAACCCTGAAGGGTGAGTCCTTAACCCTTTCTGTGAACTCCTCTATCATGAGTGGATTCCTTAAGTCAGGCTTATCTGTCCCGTATTTTTCCATTGACTGAATGTATTTCATCCTGGGGAATGGG
>QNDZ01000269.1 GCA_003646055.1 bacterium | reverse complement strand
TGGTGGAGAGGGGCTTTCTGGGGGTGAGAAACAACTCATAACCTTTGCAAGGGCAATTGCCTTTGATACACCAATACTTGTGCTTGATGAGGCAACTGCAAGCATTGACCCACAGACAGAGCATCTTGTTCAGGAGGCACTCTACAGGGTGATTGAGGGAAGAACCTCAATAATCATTGCCCACAGGCTTGCCACCCTGAAAAGGGTGGACAGGGTTATCGTAATACACAATGGTAAACTTATAGAGGAAGGAACACATGAGGAACTCATAAAAAAGGAAGGCATATACAGTTATCTTTATAGACTTCAACAGGTTGGCTGATTGAATAAAGTAGGCCCGGCATAGCCGGGCCTATGAAAGGAGGGCAAAAATAAAGAGGAAATAACAGGGTTATGTTAATGATAATATTATATAAATAGATTTCCAAAATTTGTCAAGAGGGTTTTATAATTACTATTCATTTAATAATATTTGGATAATTTGATTTAAATTTTATTAATCAATCACAATAAAATTTTCAAAATGGTTGCTCTAATATATTGGAAATCAGTAAAAAAATGAAAGTGAACAATCAATACATTTTTCCAATTTCCCCCTTGTTTTTATCCTGTAAACCCTTACTATATAATCATGGAACATACGAATTTTCTCCATGTATATACTGGTGATGGAAAGGGCAAAACCACTGCCTCCATAGGGCTGGGGATAAGGGCTCATGGTAGGGGCTTGAGGGTTTGCGTGTACCACTTCCTGAAGCCCAGGGACAGTGGAGAGGATATTGTTATGAAAAAGCTGGGAATACCTGTTTATCATTACGGAATAGAGGGGTTCTTTAAGCCCACAAAACCACCTGATAAATTGAAGGATATAATTAAACAGGGATTCAGAGATGCAATAAGCACAATAAAATCAGGTGAATTTGACCTTGTTATACTTGATGAGGCAAACTACTGCTTTTTTGCAGGCCTGATGCCTGTAGATGAGTTTATTAAGTCCATTGAGGATGCCCGATGTGAGATTATATGCACGGGAAGGAATGCCCCTGATGAACTGATTGAAAGGGCAGACCTTGTTACAGAGATGAAAGAGATTAAGCATTATTTCCAGAAGGGTATTCAGGCAAGGGAGGGGATAGAATTCTGATTATTCCTTCATGTACTCAACCAGTTTCTTTCTCAAAAGGAGTCTTGCCCTGTGCGCCCTTACCTTCACAAGGGATTCAGATATACCAAGCACATGTGCAATCTCTTTAACCTTCATTCCCTCAATATCCCTTAAAATAAAGGGCTCTTTCAATTCAACAGGGAGTTCAGAAATTGCCTTCTCAAGTGCGTTTTTCAATGCCTTCCTATCCATTGCATGAAACGGCTGGTCTGCATAACCATCAACAAGTTCCTCTATATTCTCTATGGGTATGTAAGGGGGTTCTCTCTTCCTCACAAGTGAACGTGCAACATTTATGGCAATCCTCATGAGCCAAACATCAAAACTTTCCACTGATTTAAGCCTTTCTATTCCCTTGAACACCCTTATGAATGTCTCCTGGAGGGCATCCTCAGCATCCTGAGGATTGCCTGTTGTCCTTAATAGAACACCATAAAGTTTGTCAGAATACTCCCTGACAATCTTTTCAAAGGCAGAATAATCACCCTTTTTTGCCTTTAACAGGGTTTCTCTGTCAAGAGACATCTATCTCCATATTGTCAATCAATCTTGCATTACCAAAATAAACGGCAAGAAGAATCCTTGCCCTGTCATGGATTTCTTCAAGTTCCTCAAGTGTATCTGGATGCACTATTTTAACGTAATCTATTCTTGCCCTGTCAAACTTTTTTATGAACCCTTCCACTGCCTCAACAATGGTCTTTGTATCCCTTATCCCGGCCTTCACCATATCCTGTGCAAGGAGCATTGACCTGAAGAGGCATGTGGCCTGCTTCCTCTCTACTGGATCAAGATAGACATTCCTTGAACTCATAGCAAGGCCATCCTTCTCCCTGATGATTTCCCCTGCAACGATCTCCACATCAAGGTTCAAATCCCTGACCATCCTTTTGATTATAACAAGTTGCTGATAATCCTTCTCACCAAAAACTGCAACATGTGGTTTTACTATGTTAAACAGTTTCAGAACAACGGTTGTAACACCCTCAAAGTGGCCTGGACGGGACTTCCCGCAGAGAATACTGGAAAGTTTCTCCACCCTCACCCTTGTTAAAAAATCCTCTGGATACATCTCGGAAGCTGATGGATAGAAGAGGACATCACATCCCCTCTGCTCAAGGAGCCTCTCATCCCTCTCCACATCCCTTGGATACCTCTCATAATCCTCTCCAGGACCAAACTGTATGGGATTAACAAAAATACTCACAACACAGATGTCTCCATCCTTCCTTGCAATATCAACAAGGGATAGATGGCCTTCGTGGAGATACCCCATTGTTGGAACAAAGGATATTCTTTTGCCATTCTTCCTGTACTCCTCAGCAATGGATTTCATCTCATCCACCCGTGTAGCAATCCTCATTATCCCTCCATGGATAAAAAATTCAGGCCTGATTGCACTTCCTTTATTCTTTCCACAAGAAGGTCAACTGCCTTCTCATCCCTGGGGAAATTGAACCTGTTTGAATTCACTAT
>QNDZ01000268.1 GCA_003646055.1 bacterium | reverse complement strand
TCAGCCTGTGATTGAGGGGGTGGCAGGTGGAATTATGGGTGTGATAAACTATTTGATATGTGAAGATTGAAGCAAAGGTATTTAACAGGCTCCTTGACATGGGTGTTTTCAGGGGATAATATTCCTCTATGAGAATTGCCGTTGTATCCGATGCATACTACCCTTACTTTTCAGGTGTGACAGAGTATGCCCATGGGCTTGCCACATGGCTCAGAAAGAAAGGGCACTCTGTGGACATCATCACCGGGAGTTATGGACCTGAGGATAGACTCTATCCTGCAATAAGGATTGGAAGGGTTCACAGGATTCCTGGCCTTGGTTCATTTGCCACACTCCCCATTGGTATGGATGTGCCTTCAATGATGAGAAAGATTATGGAACAGGGTGGATACCAGATTGTCCACACAAATGGCCCAATCTTCCCTGACCTCTCCTTTTTTGCTGTCAAGTATGCAAAATCACCTGTTGTTGCCACATTCCATACATATTCAGACAGGGGTTTCCCTGTGATAGATGCCATTTACAGACGGGTGTTTTCAAATGTGAATGAGAAGATTGATGTGAAGATTGCTGTATCAAGATATGCGGAGGAGACCAATAAAAGGTTCGTTCCCGGAGATTATGTGATAGTCCCGAACGCTGTGGATACAGAGAGGTTCACACCAGAAGGGAAGAAAATCCAATGGATGCTGGACAGCAAAACTGTTCTGTTTGTGGGAAGGCTTGACAGGAGAAAAGGGCTCAATAGGTTGATTGAGGCATTCAGGTTCATTAAATCAGATGCAGTATGTGTTGTTGTTGGGGATGGACCTTTGAGGGAAAGATATGTCCAGCAGGTGAAGGATTATGGAATGGAAGACAGGTTCATCTTTGTAGGCAGGGTCTCTGCTGACGAACTTCCCTGCTACTTCAGGAGTGCCCATGTTTATACATCACCAGCAACAGGGAATGAGTCTTTTGGTATTGTCCTGATTGAGGCAATGGCATCTGGCACTCCTGTGGTTGCATCCTGCATCAGGGGTTATGATACGGTTATAAACTCTGGAGAGAATGGAATACTGGTAAAAACTGAAAATCCCATAGAGTATGCTCGGGCACTTGAGCAGGTGCTGGACAATGAAAAACAAAGAAGGAAGTTTATAAGGAATGGGTTGATTGATGTAAATGAAAAGTATTCCTGGGATGTTGTAACAAACAGGATGATTGAAATATACAACAGCCTTCAATACTGACTTGTCTACACAAGGAAGAAGGCAGGAAAATAAAACCCTCTCTTTTCCCCATTCTGGATTGATAATGAACCAACCCATAACCACCCCAAAAAGGGGAATTTTTTGAGAAGAAACTTGACTTTTTTGCTTTTCTTTGGTATATATCATTATGTAATGATAACCAGAGATAAACTCTGGCAAGTTAAAAAGGAATTAAACCTATAATGGAAGGTTTTGGAGAAATAATGGGCCTTGAGAAAACCGATAAATATTTAAAAATAGGAAAATCTCTGTCATATAAAATGGCAAGGAAAGGCAAAATCCCTGCGAGAGGTGATAATGTATATAAAATTAAAAGATTTTGTTTGTTCTTTTAGAGGAAGTATATCTGCAGTAAGTGCGGATATAACCAAGTTAGGCGAAATAATGTCAATAAATAGGAGGCATAAGAAATGACTAAAGGAAAAAGATGTGGTTGTTTAACGCTAATAGCTGTTGCAATCCTACTTTATCTTCTTATAAGTGGGCATATTCTAAGTAGGCCCGGCATGATAGATGCGATAGTCCGTTTTTTCACAGGGAAATAGGAATGAAGAACAGATTTTGTTCTTTCAATCTTATGCTGTATTTATTTTACAGCGTGTTTATAGCTTGGAAGTACCTACCTAGAATCGATAGTATTTCACATAACTTGCAAACCAGAACCTTTGGCAAAAATGAAAAGTTGTAAATGGAGAGAAAATAGCAGAGTTTTTTGAGACTTCTGACTATATAATAGTAAAAGATAAGTGTGCACATTGTGGTGGCAAGGGTGCGTGTTATGCCAATAAGGGGTATTCTTGCGAAAATTGTCACAGATACAATTCAAGCAGAAGAACTGGTTATAATGATGAGAAGAGGCTTCCTTGCTCTGTGTGTGGTGGTAGCGGTTGGGTAGCCAAAAAATTACCAAAAAATCAATGAATAAAATTGCTTCGCCTAACAGGCGGATATGTGGTTCGCTAACGCTCGCCCAAATCCCGACTTTCGTTGGGATTTCACATATCCCCGGAACGTTATATGAAATGCTCGCAAGTTAAGAGGATGAGATTATGAAGCCTGCAGATTTGATAGGTTATTGTGGAGTTTATTGTGGAACTTGTGCAAGGTGGTATGAAAACCCAGCGTTGAGGCAACTTGCCACTGCACTCGCAGAGCTGGTGGATGCGCATAGGTTTCACTATTGGATACCAGAAGTAGTCAAAGAGTTTAATTATGTTGAGTTTAGGAAAGCATTAGACTTCTTCAGTCAGGAGAATACTTGGCTGTTCTGCCAGAAAGGTTGTAAAGGTGGGGATGGAAGACCAGATTGTGAAATTCGAGATTGTTGTAAATCGCGTGGACTTGATTTATGTTTTGACTGTGAAGAATTCCCCTGTGATAAAGTCAAAG
>QNDZ01000267.1 GCA_003646055.1 bacterium | reverse complement strand
TGTTACAGTTCTGTATGGAATGGTGAGCAGTATGGAGGTGTGGCATCCATTTTCAATGCAGAATATGGTTGGGGATATGACCAGACAGATACAGATACAAGTTCAGGTAATTTCAAACTTTCTTATGGCCTGGTTTATAGGTTCTTGTTCTACTCATATAACCACAATGACTGGCATTTAGGAGAGGCTCTGGCAAATGCAAGGGATGCCCATATTAGATTTATAACCAGTGAGAGTGCGGAGAAATGGTGTATGATAGAATATAATCTTTTAGGTGACCCGGAGATGCCTGTATGGAGAAATCAGCCAAAAACATTAAGTGTAGAACATCCTTCTACTATTCCTCCAGGCTCACAGAGTGTTACTGTTAGCGTAAAGGATGCCAGCACATCTTCTGCAATCAATGGTGCAATTGTTTGTCTTATGAGAGATGACCGGTCTATTTATGCTGTTGATACAACAAAAGCAACAGGTTCAGTATCAATCACAATAAATCCTTCCGATGGTGATACTATCTGGGTGACTGCCACTGCCTATCACCAGAATTATAAACCATATGAGGGTTACATGGTTTGTGCTGGTGATGGAGTTAATTTCAACGGTATCACATACCTTGATACGGTTTCAGGTGGTACGATTGTTCAGGATGGAAACATAAATCCTGGTGAAACCTGTGACCTATCCATACAGGTGAAAAATAACAAATCTACGAGGGTCAGGAATGCAGTGGGTAAAATATATATATCGGACAGCAGGGTGACTGTTATTGATGACAATCATAGCTACGGGAATATTGCTTCTGGTGCTACGGAGGACGGACTCTACAGAATCTCTGTTAGCAATCCAGGTTATGGATTCACCTTCCCATGTACGCTTGTTGTGACATATACTGGAGGCGCTGATACTTCCATTTTTGATATACAGGTGGTGGGGGTTGGTATAGCCTCTTACCATACATCGGATGGTGGTTCAGAACTCGTTTACAACTATACAGGAACAAAGGGTATAAAAATAAAAAATGAGGAAACAGCACCAGAACTGAAGAAATATGCAATAATTGAGCCTTCTGGACTCGAAGTTGTTAAACTGAACGAGCCTGTATATCCTGCCAAAGCATACTATGATACCATTCAATATGATGATAACACGGTTTATTACCACTGGTATGGAGTGGATTATTGGGCAGTTAGATTCACTCCAGCAGCAAGGTGTTCTGTTGTTGGTGTATTCTGGGGGAGGTATCACGAGAGGAATGAAACAGATACAGTCTGGCTCAGGGAAGACAATGGTGGTTCACCTGGAACTATCCTTGATGGATTTAATTCCACTGTTAAAGAGAGAAATCAAAATGTACTTTATTATGCTTCTTTTCCCAATGGCGCAGATGTTAATGGAGATTTCTGGATATGTATCTATGCAAGGTCTGATAATGCTGGGAGAGACGAATCATACTTCCTCGGTGATAGTACTGGTGATGGAAATGATGGTCTGAGGAGTTACTATTCCTCTGATAACTCTTCATGGACCAACATGAACTCTGCAGGCTACTACTCTGACCTGTTTATAAGGGCAGAGGTTTATTATTTTGATGTTTACACAGATGAAGGAACAATCTGGGTTCTCAATACTGACCAAAATACAAGCAGTGATTTCAGTGTTACTGATGTATACGCAAAACATGGTTCCTCCTGGATAACCACAATTACACCCAAGACTGGGGTTGTTCCTGTTGGAGATTCCCTTGGAATTGTGGTAGGTATTGATACAACTGGTCTGGACAGAACCCAGAATTACTATGATACTGTTGTTGTGGTAACCACAGCAGGAACTGCAACCAAGGCTGCAAATCTTGAAGTGCCTGTATCTATACTTTTTGTTCCGCTACAATTGTGTGAAGTCACTGGGCTTTCTCTTCAGTCAGAGGTTAACAGAATTTCTATTGTCTGGAATGCAACACCAGGACTCAATGGTCACTGGGAGGTTTACAGGAAATCCGAAGATGAGTACAGACAGGTTGGGTTTATCCCTGCTTCTCAAAAAGGTAAATATACTTTCATTGATAGGGAGGTAAAACCTGGAATTGTATATTCTTACAAGATTGCCTATGTAACAACCTCAGGAGAAAAGAGATGGTTTGGTCCTGTTAATGGAAAGATAAATGCAACACCTTATCTAACACTTAGTCCTGGGAATATTCTGATTAATGGTAAAGTCTCAATTCAGTTCCTGCTTCCTGTTGATGGTCATACATCACTGATTGTTTTTGACAGGACTGGTAGAAGAATAGTAACTCTCTTGAACAATGATGCACTTGCTGGCTTTTACAATGTCCAGTGGGATGGAAAAGATAAAAATGGCAGGCCTTTACCTTCTGGTATTTACTTTGTTAAGTTGACCCATGGAACCCTTGAGTTTACCCGTAGAATAATATTGGTCAGGTAATGAAGGGGAGGCCCTGTGCCTCCCTTTTAACTTGACAAAAATATACCCCTGCATATACTCTCAGAAAAAAGGAGATATGGATGGGAAAGAAGACTCCTCTCTATGAAAAGCATGTAACACTTGGTGCAAAGATTGTGCCATTTGCAGGTTTTGATATGCCTGTGTATTACACATCAATTCTTGAAGAGGTGTTGCTTGTAAGA
>QNDZ01000266.1 GCA_003646055.1 bacterium | reverse complement strand
TACCTCTATAAAGGTTAAAGTTGAATTTATAGGTGGAGACCCTGTTAAGACAGAAAAGGAAGTCCAGAGGAATTACTCCCCTGCATGGGAGCAATTCATTGAGAGAATGGTGTTGAACTATAAGCCTGTCAAGGATGTTGTTCCACTTCCCATTTATTATGACATCTATTACAGGAGTGGTGCTGAGGCAGTTGCCCAGAAGATTGCTGACTGGAAAACACAGAAGGGGTTCAAGGTGAGGATGTTCAATGTGGATGGGTGGACAGCATCCCAGATAAATGATACCATAAGGCTTCAGTCACCTGTGGCTACATATGTTCTGCTTATTGGGGACCCAAATTCATCAACAATAGATGTGCCACCCTCTGGAACAGGTGCTTCATCAAGCGACCAGACAGACCTTTACTATGCGGAGATTGATGAATCGGGTTACCTTCCAGACCTTTACATTGGAAGGGTCTCTGCAATGAATGCAGCAGAGGCTGATACTGCTGTTACAAAGGCAATAAGATATGAGCATGCAGATTTTGGCTCTGCTGGATACGACTGGCTGAAAAGGGCATGCCTCATTGCAGGTTATGATGCTTCATATCAATCAGTAGGAATGGCTACAAATGCGTATTGTATGGATAACTGTCTCGTTCCCAATGGATACACAGTTGACACCCTTGTGATGGCCTCTGGTGAACAGGAAACAAGGGTTGTTCAGCAGATAAATGCTGGAAGGGCGTGGCTGGTTTATACAGCACACGGTTCTCAGACATCCTGGGCAGTGGGTTATTCCGGAGATTTCAATGTTAACGAGTTGAGGTCCCAGACCACGAACCAGGATATGTACTGTTTACCTGTTGGCCATTGCTGCCTCACGGGTGATTATGAATACTCCTCTGATTGTTTTGGTGAAACATGGCCAAAGATAGGGAACAGGGGTGGTATATCTTACTTTGGCTCTGTTCCATCAACATACTGGGATGAGGACGACTGGCTTCAGAGAAGGGAGTTTGATGCAATATACACAGACAGTGTTCCAGGAAGGCTTTACGAAGTGGCAAGGTTCTTCCAGTGGGGGCTTTACTGGATAGAGAACAACACAAGTTCATCACTGAAACAGTATTACTTTGAGGCATACCATGTGTTCAATGACCCATCACTTGATTTCTGGACAGACATTCCCGATACAATGATTGTAACCCATAATCCTGTTGTTGTGCCAGGAACACAGAACTTTACTGTCACTGTAACAGACGAAAATTCAAGCCCACTTGAAAATGCCCTTGTTTGTGCATGGATTCCATCAGAGGACCCTGATATACACGAGGTTGGTTACACAGATGCATCAGGACAGGTTGTCCTCACCATCTCTCCTGCAAGTGCAGGAGAAACCATGTATGTGACAGTGACAAAGCATGATTTCTTCCCTGTTTTTGATACAGTGCTTGTGGTTGTCCCTGCATCATACACCATTGACCCTGAAAGTGTGCAGGTGAATACACCAACAAATGTAACTGTGACTGTGCAGGATTCCACAAACAATCCCTATCAGAATGTTGAAATCCATATCTTCGGGTATGGTGTTGACCTTTATGATACAACGGATGCCACAGGCCAGGCAATTCTGAATGTGGATGCACCATATGGAGAATACCTTACTGTTAAGGGCAGGGATATAAATGAGACCTACTTCCTCTTCACAGATTCAATAAAGGTTTATGGCGCCTCTGATCTTACATCATGGAGCATAACTGCAACCTGTGATACCCTGAATGTAACAGATAAACTTGTTCCAAACTTCCCCGGGGTGGTTTCTTCAACAGTGAACCCAACAGGTTATACCCTTGACCTGCAGGGATGTGGTATTGATACGTCTGCATCAACCAGTGGTGGGACACTTGATATTGGTGTTGTTCCAACAACAACGGGGAATGTGACTGCTGCAATACTGAAATCAGGGTATAATGTTGCAACACAGGAGATACCTGTTGAAAGGGTTAAGGGATTGCTTTCAGGATTTGTTTATGAAGCAGGTTCAACCACACCCGTGAGTGGCGCTGAGATCAAGGGTTATCCCCATGGTGCAGACACCAGTTCCACTTCACCAACATTCAGTGTCAATTCATCTGCCGATGGCTCATACAGTGTTTCTGATTCTGTGTATGCTGATTACTATGATGTTTATGTGAAGAAATTTGGTTATATTTCTCTGGATACAATGATACTGGTGAAGTATGGTAACAACACAAAGAACCTTTATCTCACACCTGCACCCAGTGGTATTGTGTATGGTAGAGTATACGATGGTGGAACAGGGAATGGAATAACTGCGACAATAAGGATATACAGGACAGACAATGATTCCCTCTACACCACAGTGTATTCAGATTCCCTCAATAATGGTGATTATTCTGTTACCCTTCCATACTTTGATTACAGGTTCCTTGTTACCGCCTATCACTATCAACCCATAACAAGGGTTGTATCAGTTGGTGCAGATTCTGTTAATGAGGACTTCAAAATGACACCAACTGAGGGCAATATTCTTGTGATAGATGATTATGATGGGGGCAAGGGTGATATATGGCTGGACATAAAGGCGAAGGAGAAGGTGGTTGGAGGGAGTGTTGAGGCAGGAGGAGTGAAGCTTGCATCATC
>QNDZ01000265.1 GCA_003646055.1 bacterium | reverse complement strand
TTGAATAACCGGTGATTCGTTCGGCAGCATTGTTAAAAGCAGTGATTTCCCAATTTTCATTAATGGTAAAGATACCATCTGCAACAGAATCAAAGATGGTTTTGAAAATCTGCTCCCTTTCTTTAAATTTTTTGATACAGTCAAAACATTCGTTCACACTTCTAAAATAAACCACCGCACCCTTCAGTTTTTCCTTTTCAAGGATTGGAACAACACTCATATAAACAGGCATTTCTCCATCGCCTGTTTTTATCGTAGTTTTTTTGTTGAATATGGAATTTTTTCTTTTCAGTACTTCTTCCTTAAAACAGGTAGGAAAAATCTCGGCACAATCCTTCCCAATAACCTTTTCTCTTTTTAAACCTATTGCCTCACAACCCTTATCATTGATAGAGATAAATTTCCAGTTTTCATCAACAACAGCTACCCCTTCCTTAAAACACTCCATTAAATCCTGCATACACGCTCCTTTTTGACGAGTATAAATAAAGAAAAAAATATGTCAAGTTTCATTTTGAAAAAAGTTCAATTTTGAAAAGAAACAGAAGTGCACAATCCATTCTGAATCAATATCATTATTCTGGAACAATAATTGTATATAAAAATGATAAGGAGGTGGATATGAAGAAAGTTTATCTTGTGCCAAACAGGTGTCTTGGGTGTGAAGAGTGTATTGAGGCGTGCTCCAAGGAGCATGGTGATACCTCAAGAAACTATGTTCTCTGGATTGACCAGGTTTATCCTGTTCAACTGAGGTGCTCTCACTGCGAAGATGCTCCCTGTATGAGGATTTGTCCGGTGGAAGCCATAAAGAGAAACGAGCACGGTGCAGTAGTGATTGATGAATCGCTTTGTATCGGATGTGGATACTGTGCACTTGTTTGTCCATTTGGCATTCCCAAATTTGCAGAAACTACCAAGAAGGTGGTCAAGTGTGATATGTGTTCTGATAGGTTAAAGGAAGGGGAAGTCCCTGTGTGTGTCAGGAACTGCCCTACAATGGCTCTGCAATTTGGAGAAATAGGGGAACTTGAGGATGAACGGAGAAAGAGACTGGCTAAAAAGGTTCTTGCGGTAGGCACATATCTGAGAGAAATCATTACTTTACAGGAGGCCTGAAATGGGTGCAGTAACACAAAGTATTCCTTATGATGAGATAAAATCCAGGTTAAAGAAAACGGATCGGATAGGTATAATTTCGTGTAATACCTGTGTTAGATTCTGTGGCACTGGTGGGCTGGAAAAGATAGAGGCACTTGCATCCCAGCTGAGAAAAGATGGGTTTATAGTAGAGGAAGAACTTCTCGTAACTGCTGCATGTATAAGGGATTATATTGAGAGGGCGAATTTAAGTAAAGGGCTTACCAAGATAATTGCACTTACATGTGAAGCAGGATGGACCAGTATAAAACAGGCTCTTCCCGATCTGGAAGTTATAAGGGCAAATGAAACTCTTGGAATAATGGTTGTAAGCCCTGGTAATGGTGTATTGAAGCTTATGAAGACATACAAAAAGTATAAAAACCGTGCAGGTGAAGAATTTGGACTGCTTACAGGTGAGCCAAAAAAAGAAAAGGTCTTAAAAATGGAGGTGCCAGAATGATTGTCACTTTACGAAAGCTTTCATATGACGACCTGAAGGCACAATTGAAAAAGGACGACAAGATTGTGATATGGTCGTGTAACAACTGTGTAAAATTCTGTAACGGATTTGGTGGAAGACAGGCAATGGCATCACTTAAAGAAAAACTTGAGAAGGATGGATATAATGTAATACATACTGAACTTATAGGCCTCTCCTGTGTTCTTGACCTGGTTCACTTAAGAGCCATAGAGGAACCAACAAAGACAATATTTGAAGAAGCAACTGTGATCATCCCTCTTGCATGCGAAGATGGCTATGAAAACCTGAAATATGTATTTAAGAAGAAGAGGATCATTGATGTTCCTCTCACTG
Organism: bacterium; assembly: GCA_003646055.1. Classification (GTDB taxonomy): domain Bacteria; phylum Hydrothermota; class UBA3072; order UBA3072; family B12-G15; genus B12-G15. Next base: position 701 of record QNDZ01000265.1, on the reverse strand, counting down.
TTGGTCTGGGCGTTTTTTCAACAGAGTTCGGGGCACTCAGGCTTACGGTTCCTTTTGAAAATACAGGATTAGAAAAAAAGATTGAAGGCATACCCCTTGAAGAAGTGGCCAAGAAACTGAACGCACACGCAGGTCCATTCTGATGGATAAGGCATTTGAACCGAGAATAATTGCTTTTTGCTGCAATTGGTGCGCCTATGCGGGCGCAGACATGGCAGGTGTTTCCAGACTGAAAATGCCGCCTACCTTTCGCATCATTCGGGTGATGTGCACAGGAAGGGTTGACCCATTATTTATTATCCATGCTTTCGTTCAAGGAGCAGATGGGGTTATAGTGGCTGGATGCCATCCTGGAGACTGTCATTACATTTCTGGAAACCTCAAAGCAAAACAAAGGATAAACTTTCTCAAAGGGCTTCTTAAACAAACAGGCCTGGATAATAGGCTTGAGATGTACTATGTTTCGGCTGGAGAGTCAAATAGGTTTCAGGAGGTAATAGAAGAATTTACAGAACGCATCAGGAAACTCGGTCCAAATCCATTAAAAAAACTTCCTCCACCCAAAAAAGAGGGTAATAAAAGGGAGGTTCTTCATACGGAATTACTCTGGATATTTAAGGGGCTTGGAATAACGGAAATTCAACCATGGCAACCCTCAGAAGAAGAGATTATTCCTGGATTTGGAACACCCGTATATGATC
>QNDZ01000264.1 GCA_003646055.1 bacterium | reverse complement strand
TTTCAAGAGAGGATGATAAATTGATATTCCTCTCCTCTGAGCCTATCTCCGTTGAGGTATGACAAAGATAGGCATTGTTCTCCATTCACACATACCCTATGTAATGGGGCATGGTGTGTGGCCTCATGGTGCAAATTATCTTATGGAGGCTGTTTCAGAATCATACCTGCCTCTACTTGAGGTCCTTGAATCAATTGATGGAGAGAATCTTCTAACCTTTTCCATTACACCTGTCCTGCTTGAACAACTGTTGCATCCGGAATTTGAAGCCACACTCAAATCCTACCTTGAAGAGAGGCTTGATGCTGCCATTGAGGATTATCACTATTTCAGGAGGATTGGGGATGAACAGGGGGAGGTGCTTTCAAAGTTCTGGATAGACTTTTATGAAAAACAACTTCTCTCAAATCTTGACATAGCAGGCAGGTTCAAAAAACTTTATCTACATGGAAAGATTGAGATAATCACCTCTGCTGCAACACATGGCTACCTGCCATTGCTGGGATATGACAGGTGTGTGGATGCACAGATAAAGGTGGGAATTAAGGCATTTGAGAGGTTCTTTGGTAAAAGAGCTGATGGGATATGGCTACCAGAATGTGCATACAGACCATCCTATGAGTGGGTTAATCCAGTAACAGGTGAGAAATCAAAGAGAGAGGGAATAGAGTATTTCCTGGCAAAGTACGGTATAAAGTACTTCATTGTTGATTCTCACCTTATTGAGGGGGGTGAAGCAGTTGGTGTTTATATTGAAAGATTCAATGCACTCAGGCTGCTGTATGAAAGGATGAAGGGTGAGAAAAGGGTGGAGAGGAAGGCCCTTTCTGTTTATACGCCCTACCTTGTGACCACGCATCCCTCACCTGTTGCTGTTTTTGGCAGGGATAAAAGAACAGGGCTACAGGTGTGGAGTGGTGAGCATGGTTATCCAGGTGATGAGTGGTACCTTGAATTCCATAAAAAGAGATTCCCCTCTGGTCATAGATACTGGAGGGTTACACACCCAAAGTGTGACCTGGCTGATAAGAAGATATATGAAAGGAAAAGGGCGCTTGAAAGGATTAAATCCCATGCCTATCACTTCAGGACACTTGTTGAGGAGATAGCAGGCAGAATAGATGATGGGTTTATACTTGCACCATATGATACAGAACTCTTCGGACACTGGTGGTTTGAAGGTCCCCTGTTCATTGGTGAGGTGATAGAGCAATTCAAGGGTTCTGATGTTTCTGTTGACACACCTGGGAATTATCTGAAGGAACGCATGCCTGAGGAGATTATAAACCTTCCTGAAGGATCATGGGGGAAGGGTGGTTTTCACTGGATATGGTTCAATGAATGGACAGAGTGGTGCTGGGATAAAATCTATACATGTGAGAGGATTATGATTGATGTTGCAAATAGTAAAGGGGATGAAAGGATAAAGTCTTTGATGGCAAGGGAACTTTTGCTCCTCGAATCATCTGACTGGGAGTTTTTAATAAGCACAATAAGTGCAAAGGACTATGCTGAAAACAGGATAATCCAGCATTATGAGGATTTTATGAAGCTTTACGAACTCCTGAAAAAGAAGGAATTGACAGAGCAGGATATAAAATACCTTAATTTTATTGATGAAAGGGACAGGGTATTCACATTTGTGAAGGCCGATTACTATGTATAGCCTGTATTTTCTCCCTGTTTTTGTACTGATTCCCCATAAGCCCGAAAAAATCAACCTCTCTAAATATTTTACATCACCTGTTGATAGTATCCAGATTTTATCAACAGATGGGGTGGACATGTATCCTATTATTGAGGGTAAGATAATGGTTCAACTTAAAGGAAATGTGGGGAGCGCAAGAATAAATGTCTTTTCTGGAGGGGATTCATTTGTGAAGGATATGCTCTTTGTCAGGTCAAGAAGTAGAAAGATAAAATTCATTTACAGGGGGAGTGGAAGGAATGTTTATCTTGCCGGGAGTTTTAATGGATGGAACAGTAATGCTCTCCCCATGATAAAAACAGATTCTGGATTTGTTGCAGAGATTCAGTTGAGTCCGGGCAGGTATGCGTACAAGTTTGTTGTTGATGGGAAATGGATTCAGGATACGAACAACCCCCTTTCTGAGGATGATGGATACGGTGGAAGGAATTCTATTCTGATTGTGAAAGGAGGACATGAATTTATTGATGATATTTCACCCTCCCATTACAGGTTTCCTTTCACCTTGAGCAGGGTTTACATCCTTAATGGTGATAGACTTCTTGATGAGGAAAACTATTCAATAAAAGGAAGGGATGTTTTCTTAAAAAATTTAAAAACAGATGTAATAAGGATTGTTGGCATTGGAAGGAAGGGTGAGATTTCAGGTCCATTTACCTTCAATATAAAACCCGAACCACCCATTGGTGGAATAATGTATTTCCTCTTTGTTGATAGATTCTTTGAGGGTGATGGCAGGAATATGAGGAAGATAAAAGACCCTGAAGTTCCAGATATTGCAAATTTTATGGGTGGTGATTTGAAGGGTGTTATATTGAAACTTAAGGATGGATATTTTGATTCACTTGGTATAAGTGTTCTCTGGATTTCACCTGTATTCCTCTGTCCTGAAGGTGCATACAGGGATGCACTACCTCCCCATAGAAAATTCACAGGTTATCATGGCTACTGGCCTGTTGACCTTTACAGGATAGACCCCTC
>QNDZ01000263.1 GCA_003646055.1 bacterium | reverse complement strand
CTTTGGTATCTCAACATATGCCTCGGTTGTTATCTCACCTGCAACCATGACAAAACCCCTTGAAGTAAGAGCCTCCACAGCAACCCTTCCAAAGGGGTCTCTTTCAAGAACTGCATCAAGCACAGCATCGGAAATCTGGTCACAGAGTTTATCAGGATGTCCTTCTGTTACAGACTCACTTGTTAGTAGCCTTCTCATCTACTCCTCCTTTCTTTCCCTGTTTAGTGTCTCTATTATTGAATGGTCTCCTATGCTCATAACCTTAAAATCCTCAACAATTGCTGCATCTTCTCCAACAATGGAATCCTCAAGCAGAACATTCTCAACCCTTGCACCATCATAGATTATGCTGTTCCTCACTATTGAGTTTTTTATCACAGAGTTATCCCCAACGGATACATATGGACCAACTATGCTGTTTTCAACATAAACACCCTGTGGTATGTAAACAGGTGGAATTATAACACTATTCTTGCCTGAGCCAGGAGTATTGTGCCTTTCAAGTAAAAATCTGTTTGTTTTTAAGAGTGTCTCGGTCTTCCCACAGTCATACCATCCCTTTATCCTGTATATAAACAATTTATTGCCCTTTATAAAATGTTTCATTGCATCTGTGATCTGATACTCCCCCTTTGTTTTTATATTATTCTCAATAATATACTTTAATGAAGCATAAATCTCAGCACCTCTGAGAAAATAATATATTCCAACTATTGCAAGGTTTGATGGTGGATTTTCGGGTTTTTCAACAAGGTCAACAACCCTGTCGCCATCAATCTGAACAATGCCAAATCTTCTCGGGTCATCGGTTTCACTCACACAGATAATGTTTTTACCCGCTGCAAGTATATTTTCATAATCCACATCAAATATTGTATCACCAAGAACAACCATCACACTCTCTGATGGCTCAACCTTCTGGAGTGCAAGGTAAACTGCATGCCCAAGCCCTTCTCGCCTTTCCTGTTCCACATACTCAAACCTGCTTGAATACTCTGGATAATTTGCCCTAAGATACTCCTTTATCATCTTACCATAATGGCCAATAACGAATACAATCTTTTCTGGATTTAATGGCTTTATGGAATCAATGATATGTCCAAGTATTGATTTACCCGCCACTTTGAGAAGTGGCTTTGGTTTTGTATGTGTGTGTGGTCTTAATCTCTTTCCAATACCTGCAACAGGGATGATGACATTCACTCAGCCATCCTCCTCTTCAGTTCCTCTATTCTTTTTACAGGATATGGTTCAACCCCGTAGTTCATTGCAAGGTAATAACTGAGGTAATCCCCCTTCTGGATAAGGCTGAATGCCTGGGCAATGTATCCCTCACCCGTGGCTCTAACCTGGGTAATCTCTCCCACAACACTCTCAAGAAGTTCTATTGTTATGTCAATCCTCTTCTTCATCCTCTCTGATTCCATATCACTCCTGAAGAAGATGATGAAGAACCTCTTGAGTAACTCTTTGGGATTCTCCCATCCCACAATCTCATTGTGGTCAAGTTCAGGGATTGTGGCGAAGTGGGCAAGTGCCTTGCTGTTCTCATTTATCTGGGTTACCCATCTTTTCGCAACAGGCATGAACTTCTCCTCTGCATAGATGAATGGAACCTTTTCTTTGACCTTGAGGCTCACCTCCTCTGCCCATTGTTTTGCCTTTTCCCTGTCTGACTTCAATACAGAGACTACCTCTTTAAGTTCTTTCTGTTTGATGTCCAGCAATCCAGAATTCCTCATGATGAAAACAAGGGGGAAGAATAGATATGCAATTGCTGCACGCGGGGGATAACCCTTGGGAATGTTGATTGTGAAAACATTGTCCTTAACCGCCATATCCTCAAGCATTCCATTACTTGTGATAACAACCATCTTTGCCTTTTTCTTCCTTGCCTTTTTGTAGAGAGATACCGTTTCCTCTGTATTACCGGAGTAACTTATACCAATAAAAAGGGTGTGGGAATCTACAAACCTGGGCAACTCATAATCCCTCACAACAAAAACAGGAACAGAAGACATCTGGGATGCAAAGGAGGAAATAAGGTCTCCACCTATGGCTGAGCCACCCATTCCTCCTATACAAACATTTTTTATACCCTTGAACTTAACATCAATGGTCTTTTCAAGTTCAAGGGCCTTTTCAACATCATCTGGCAAAATATCAATAAGTTCAATCATTGTCTACCTCCACCAGTAGATTTTCAAGGTGCGGGAACCTGCTCAAAAGTTCCTGAGACAGGAATCTCCTCACCTGATAGGCTGAATCCATTTTAAGTACTTCCTGTGCAATCTTTACACACTCCTGATAACTGATACCCCTTATTATTCCCTTTATCTGTGGAATAAGACCAGGTGTCAGGGACAGTTCATCAACATTTAATCCAATTAAAAGGGGAATAGCAACAGGGTCACTGGCAATCTCACCACACACACCAGCCCAGATTCCATTTTCATGGGCTGCATCAATTGTCTGCTTCATCAACCTGACCACTGCTGGATTAACATGGTCAAAGAGATAAGAAATTCTCTCGTTTGTCCTGTCCACAGCAAGTGTGTACTGAGTCAGGTCGTTTGTCCCGATTGAGAAGAAATCAACATGCTTTGCAAAGTGTTCTGAGAGGATAGCAGCAGAAGGAACTTCAACCATTATTCCCATTTCAACAGGCTTTTTAATGTTGATACCCTCTTTCTCAAG
>QNDZ01000262.1 GCA_003646055.1 bacterium | reverse complement strand
TCTGGAATGGTATCACCATTTATTGTAACATTGCATTTCCCCATGGCAGTTGCCTCATTAATCCTTCTGGCAGTTCCTGTTGATTTTTTCCTCTGTATCTCAAAACCTGTTGCGTTGTCCATCTCATCCCACAGGAGTTGAACCTGATTATCACCTGGAATTGCCCTCAGGTTCGGTGGTGCAGGGAGTTTTGTTGCCTTTCCTGCAACCACCCTTACATCTGTGGCCACGACAAGCCCTTCATGCCCCTTCCTGTCAACAGCAACAATCTTATACCAGTATGTCTTTCCATAAGTGAGATTTTCGTCCATGTATCCAAACCCCATGGCAAGTGCAATTTTGTAGTATGCCTTTGCAAGGAACTTGACCTTTTCAAAGACCTCACCTGTATCTGGAATCACGGTCAAACTGCACGGGTCAAAGGAAACATAACCACCTGGTAGCACTTTCCTCAATCTGAATCCTCCGCCGGGTGGAAATCCTGTACCCGGTTTTCTACGTGTCTTTTCAGGCTTATAGGCAAGTGCCTTTGATATTGCGTTCCACTCCTCACTTCCTACAGGAATAATTGCCTTGAGTTTATCACAGTTTGATACCCTCCTTACCGGTGCAGAATTTATTGGTGTTGAAGGATAGGATGCAGAGAGATTGTCTTTTCTGTAAATATTGTAACCATATGTTCCGCTCATTGGAGTCCATATCAGGAGAACAAAACTGTTTCTACCATCCTTACCACCGGTTGCATAGGCAGATGGGTAAAGGTTTAAACCCAGCAGAATTAGAAAAAGCAGTGATTTCTTAATCATATTTAAGCCTCCTTTCATTCTATGTAAAAGCCCTGTGAGGAACTGAAACCAGCGGTAACTTCAACAGAGGCGCACATCACCCAGAGGACACATCCTTCAAGCCCCACGGTTCCCTGGAATGCAAATGGTGTTACTCCAGGGATAATTTCAAGTTCTCCCCATGCTGCGGCTGACACAAGGCCCCACAGGATTTCACCATGCAGATATATTCCCACAACTGCAACAACATAGGGAAGGGGAAGCCCTACCATGTACTGGATTGTCTCATCAGGTCCAACAACATTGAGGAACGCACCCACACCTGCGTAGATTTCAATCCCTCCAGAAAAGATACCAAAGTTCACATCAAAATTAATGTCGCCAAATCCATAAACACCTGTCAGTTTGTCAGGAAGGTTGTCTATATTCACTCCAAATTTTCTGTTTGTACTGCTTCCATCAAGAAGAACCCATGCCTTGCTTTTTGGTGCATTCACACCCAGATAAATCCCTCCAGCAAGCCCACCACCAAGTCTGAAGCCACTTATGGTGACCGCTGCCCTGCCCTGGAGATAATATGACAGTGGTTCAATGTGCCAGTTCATCTGGCCATCAGCCTCAAGCCCTGCTGCAATTGCGCTGAAGTCTATATTCCCCTTTATCTCGCCTTCAAGGGTTGCATGGGCAAGGTCACAGGTGAGTGCAACACTCCCTGTTAATTCAACATTGCCTATACCTGTAACATCAAGAAACATTATCCCGGCCGCTCTGAACATAACCATGGTCGGGGTCACCACCATCTTTGCCTCAACACTTCCACCACCACTGGCAACAAGAATGAGCCCTTCTGTTGCCTCAATCCTCCCACCTATAACAATCCTCTTCAATTCATCTGACTCAATGGTTGCGCACCCCCATAGACTACCAAAGGTTGTGGTGTTGTTGGAGGGTGGAAGCACAAGGGGGTGATGCTCTGAAGAAGACATGCATATCTGTATAATGGAACTATCCACTGTAATCTTTGAGTAAATGGGTGAACTGGAGAAAAGAGAGATTTCTGGAGTTCCTGTTCCCCTGAAACCATTCTGATCTTCCTCATCATAACCAACCTCTTGGAATTTCATATCAGAAAGACCAGAACCCCAATCCCTCTTCAGCATAAACTTTTTGGGGTCAATTTTTACATATCTTCCATAATATGGTGGGTCTGATTTATTGTACTTTGCATCGTGTATTGTTATCATCCTGTCAGGCTGTCCAAAGAACTTGATATAAACCCCACACTTTACAACAAGTTCACCAGGTTTTGAGGGGTCATAGGAAGAGAGTGCAGCAGAATCAAGGGTGATGTAAAATCCATCAAACTTCTGATTTGCAGAATTCTGGTTGAAATAAAACCTCCCTATGTTTCCATCAGCAAGCATCTCTCCCCATATTATATTGAAACCTTTAGAGAAGTGGACCGGTTCGTATATCTCGGCATTAGTATATATAATCTCACCCATTTTGATACTTGTTATCCCCCTCTCAGAGGATATACCCACACCCCAGTAATCAAGTTGAATGGTATCTTTGAATGCAACAAGACCCCCAACAAAACTTGCTGTGGAAGTAACACCCAATTTCCTGAATGGAAAGGCTGTTGAGGAATCCTTTGAACCCACAGGGTAAGGAATCCTGAAGTATCCTCCCAGGTCTGAATTGAAGGCAGAGTTGCCTGCAAACTGGAAAAGGAGATTCAATGTTGTATCCTTCCTGTTTCCGAGGTCTGTTCCGAGAACCGCATCAAAGGATGTTTTTGCAGCATAACCTGGTGTTCCAGGGATGCCAAGTTCCTCCTCCTGTGGTGGATAGTACTCCCTCATCCTGTTGTATTCACCTGTTACACCCTGCATTCCAATGTTCATCCATCCAC
>QNDZ01000261.1 GCA_003646055.1 bacterium | reverse complement strand
TCCTTATGCCGCCTGCTGCCTTCACCGGGAGATCTACAGCCTTTTTTATCACCTCAACATCCCTCACTTTAACAGCGCCAATCCTTCCTGTTCCTGTCTTTACAAAGTCTGCCCCCCCTTCCCTGGCAAGTATGGAGGCTTTTATTATTTCTTCCTCACTGAGCAACGGGGTTTCTATAATAACCTTCAGGATTGTTCCAGGCCTGAGTGCCCTTTTCACCTTTTTTATATCATCAACGACTATGGAAAAGTCACCTGACTTGAATGCCCCTATATTCATAACCATGTCTATCTCGTCTGCCCCCTGTATATTCGCCATTCTTGCCTCCTGAACCTTCACATCAGTGATATTGGCACCATCGGGGAAGCCACAAACAGTTATGACCTTCACATTTGAGTATTTAAGCAGTCTGTGAGCAAGTGGAACCCAGTATGGCTGAACACATACACCAAAGAATCCATAGTTCTTTGCCTCCTCACAGAGGTGGATTATGTCTCCTTCAGTTGCATCCGGTCTCAAAAGTGTATGGTCAATCAGCCCTGCAATGGAAGAATCTATGATAAGGTCATCACCTGAAAGATTCTCCATTGCCCTCTGAATTAAAATGTCACGGTCAATCATAAATTCTCCTTTACTATTCTTGCGACCTCTTTACCACTCAGGAGCATACCTCCAAAGATAGGTCCCATCCTTGGTCCTCCAAATACTGCGTTTGCCGCCATCCCGCAAACGAAAAGTCCTGGATATACCTCTTTTGTGTTTTCAATGATTGTTGTCTCTGCAAAATCAGCCCACATGGGTCTTTCACCAACAACTCCACCTGTTTCTGTGTTAAGTCTTACACCGCCCTTTTTAACAAGCGTCCTTGTAACCTCTGAAGGATGTCCCGTAGCATCAATCACTGCCTTACTTCGTACAGTCAGAGGGTCAACATGTAATCCTGCCATCTCTATTGGTGTAGAGATGACAACAACCCCCTGAACCCTATCATCTATCAGGACTACATCTTCACAGGAGATAAGGTTCAGTATCTTTGCGCCTGAATCAATTGCCTTAGCCGTGAGTTTCGCAGTTGTTTCAAGTGAGTCTGCAATAAAGTACTCGTCATCATAGGGAGTGAAATTTACATCAAACTCCTTGAGTATGTCAAGGGCTGTTTTCTGAACAACGATGAATGGATAACCATTACCACCACCAGGCATTCCACCACCAAGTTTCAATGCCCTTTCAAAGAGAACAACATTAATGTTGTCCTTTGCAAGATAGTATGCAGCAGTAAGACCTGAAGGACCACCTCCTGCAATAACCACATCAACCCTGGTGATTTCCCTCATCCTCTTGAGGCCCTTCTCTATGATTGCATTGGATATCTTTACCTCGTCAATCATCCTTTCCTCCCTTTTTTACAATACCCCTTTTGCTTGTTTCTATAAATTCTATCAACATTCTAATGTCTTTATTCATGGGGATTTCTTCTTTTATTTTTTCAATTGCCTGTTTTGTGTTGAGGTTTGACCTGAAGAGGATTCTGAATGCATCCTTTATCACCTCTCTCCTCCCCTGAGAGAAGCCGTTTCTCCTCAATCCAACGGAATTAACGCCCCTGATTGTGAGTGGCTCACCAGCAGCAAGGGCAAATGGAACAACATCCTTTATCACCCTGTATCCTCCTCCAACAATTGAGTATGAGCCTATTCTTGTAAATTGATGGATGGCAACAAATCCACTCAGGTATGCAAAGTCTCCAACCTCTGCATATCCTCCAAGGGTCACATTATTAACAAGGATTGTGTTTGAGCCGACAATGCAGTTGTGGGCAATATGACAATATGCCATTATGTAATTATCCGAGCCAATGATGGTTTTTTCTTTTTCACCAACAGGTTTATGGATGGTTGTGAATTCCCTTATAATGTTGTTGTCACCAATCACTGTCAATGATGGCTCACCTGCATATTTTTTATCCTGCGGAACACCACCAATTATGCAGTATGGGAAAATCTGATTATTTTTACCAATGATTGTATTGCTGAAAATGATTGTTCCATCCATTATCTCTGTTCCATCACCAATGGTGACCCCCTCTTCAATCCTCACATGGGGACCTATCCTGACATTATCACCTATTTTCACTGTCTTATGGACAATGGCAGTTGGATGTATCATTCTCTGTCCACAACCACTGCTGTGAATTCACCCTCTGCCACCAGTTCATCATCAACATAGGATTTACCTTCCATAACGCATAGATTTCCCCTGAACCTTATAAGTTTCATTTTGTGCACAAGTGTGTCCCCTGGTTTAACAGGTTTTCTGAATCTGACCTTATCTATTTTACCGAAATAAACAAGTTTGTTTTCAGGGTCATCAATTCTTTTCAGAAGGAGAAATCCTCCTGTCTGTGCCATGGATTCCACAATAAGAACTCCTGGCATTACAGGTGCACCAGGAAAATGGCCTGTGAACTGTGGTTCATTCATGGTTACATTCTTTATACCAACCACCTCGTCGTCGGTTAATGATACAATCCTGTCCACAAGAAGGAACGGGTATCTATGAGGAAGTATCTTCAATATATCCTCAATATTATACTGCACCATTCACCTCCTTTGCAAGGGTTTCTGCAAGTTTAAGGTGGAGTTTATGCCCACCTTTTATTATAAAGTAATTACCTTCTGGTCTGGTTGATAATAAACCAATATCCCCTATAAAGTCAAGTATTTTATG
>QNDZ01000260.1 GCA_003646055.1 bacterium | reverse complement strand
TGTATTCCTTCATGTGGCGGTATTTGAAATAGATGTGAAGAAGGCACCATTTTCATCGTTATTCTTGGCTTTTCCGTCATAAATGTAAACTCATAATCTCCACCTGGCTCTCCATCCTCATCCCCATCAAGTCTCACACTATCCACACTCATTGCATCATCTGTTATTCTTACCCTGTATTCTGTTAAGTAATCAAGGGTATCTATGAATATTTTCATTGTCTTATCACTATCCTCCCATGCAAAGGAGTCAACTGGAACACCATTTCCATTAGTACCTATTATGGAAAATGCTCCTTCTGTTGTATTTTCATCCATGGGTTTTGAAAACTTTATTATCACCTTCCCTTTGTCTATGGGAACATTGTTTTCATTATCTGCTGGGTCTGTGGAAACTACAACTGGTGGTGCTGTGTCTGGATACACTATCCAGTCATAACTGTCCCTGTAATAATTATCAACCGCTGATACATAATTATCACACTGAACAACTATATGATACGCCATCCATACACCCCAACCCTTCCCTGGCAAACCCTCAAACTCAACATGAGCAGTGATATGTCCCTCATTATACTCCGCTTCAAACTTCTGACCGTTCACCGTCACAACTGGATTCTTTATCTTTCCAGACCCAGTAACCTCTATACTTACATCAAACTCCTTACCCACATGACCACTGTATGGTGGAGGCTGGGGATTGGTAAATTGAGGGAAAATGGAATAAGGGGTATAACTGACATTAGAAACTGCCCTATGTTCAACCCCTGGTCTATAACCTTTCTCAGAATGTGATTCATATACATACCTATTTCCATCAGCAAGTCTTATATGATGTGCTATCACCCATATATCTCCCTTTTTCACATCACGCCTGTTAATTAAAATGCATCTACTTCTAAGGGAATCTATCCCTTGCCCAATGGGCTGAGAAAGACAGCTGTTCACAAATGCTGCACAATCTAAACCTGCAAGAAAATGGGATGCCGCACTCATATATTCAGGATGACCTGGATAGAAATATCCATAACAGGATGTATTATATCCACCAGCACAATAGCCACTATTTATTTTATTTATAAAAGATGCTGTTGTATTTACACCTCCCCACACATAGCCTTCCCAAGTATAAGTTTGTCCTCTTTTATAGTAACTATGAAAGGTGCTATTTATTTTATTCCCTTGCCAGTCTTTTATTACACATGTATCCACAGATGGGGACCAGTTTAAATGCAGATATGTCTCAGCTTTTGATATTATGCAATCCCTTGTTATCACACCCGCGTTCAACAAAAGAGGTAAAAATAATAAAACTAATAACAACTTGTAACCATTAGTTTTCATTTTTCACCTCCTTTGAATATTTTATTATTTTTAATCCATCCTTATCATTAGTCCAGTAATATACATCCCCATTATCTGAAACAAATAAATCTCTTACTATATCAAATTTACCTGGACTAAATGGAATTACTATCCTTGCTAATAATTTCCCAGAATGGTCATATTTGAGAACCTCATCTGTTCTGTTCTCGCCAATGCCAATGCTTCTGTTTATAAAAAATTCACCCATTTTATCCCTCCCTCTAAACTGTGCCCAACTTTTTTTCTTTATCTTTTTAAAAATTGTCTCTTCTTTATGTGTATAAAATTTTAAAGGGGGCCTTATGGGGCTTGTTAATGAAAAACCTATCCCCTTACCTTTTAATAGATTTGTATGAGCCAATGGATAAACTTTATTCTCATATCTTAGTACAAGAGCCCCATCTTTCACCCTAAATTCATCTACACCCCCTGCTATTTGACCAAAATAGCCCTCTTTTACACCATCCAAGAGCTCATCTGCAAACAATTCAATAGGTAATTTTATCTTGCCAACATACCTTCCGCTATTGTCAAAAACGGCAATAATCCCATCCCTTGCGGGATAAACTAAAGTTCCTAAAAGATATACCCATTCTTCATTGTCCACAGCAATATCTACAAAAGAAGCAAGTGAATCAGAAATTTCTTTTTTGTTGTATCGTATCTCCTTCAAGAATCCCCCTCTTGAATCAAAAACCTGCACCCTTCTATTTAGGTAATCCAAAACATATATTTTGTCATTATGTACATAAAAATTTGGTGGGCCAACAGGTGGATCACTTTCGGGATACGGGGACATCCCAAACTCCCCAGGTCCATCTCCCCATTTTGCCTCTATTATTACCTTCTTAACGTACTTCTCTGGTAATGTGTCTGGATTGACCTGTGAAAACAAACCTAAACTTACACCCAAAACCAATACAAACATCATCCTTCTCATAAAGTCCTCCTTTCAAAGGGTTTTATGTCTCTATTTCCTCCTCCCGGATTGATGCTGATGCCCTGCAAGATAAATCTTTATTCCTTTTTACTCCTCTCCCCATATGCCCCCATCCTACAAAAACATCTTCTCATGTCAAGTGGTTTTTTGCATCATCACTCACTGTTATTCTGTATTCTGTTAAGTAATCAAGGGTATCTATTTTAACCCCAACCATTGTATTACCCTCACTCCATTCAAATGACTTTATATCAATATTCTTGCCACTGTAATCCTCTATGCTGATTGAGGAGTTTGTGGAGGAGGTATCCATTGAATCGGTGGGAGTTATAATAATTTTGTGTAAAATAGGGAAAGGTGTATTATAATGGGAGATAAGAGATGAAAGGAGGAGAAATGAGAGAGAGGATAGGATGGAGAGACAGGTTCCCCTGGGGG
>QNDZ01000259.1 GCA_003646055.1 bacterium | reverse complement strand
GTGAAACAAAAAATCAAGAAAACAACCTCCAGGACTTTCTTAGATGTACTTCTCAAACCACTTGATTATCTGATTGAGTCTTTCTACCCTCCTATCAGGTCTTCCATGCCTTGAAAGTTCGTGCGTCTCTCCGGGAAAGACGACAAATTTAACCTTCTTGTCCATCATCTTCATTGCCACATACAGCTCCTCACCCTGATTTATTGGAGCCCTGAAGTCCATTGTTGAATGGATGATGAGAAGGGGAACATCAATATTCCCTGCATACTTCAGTGGTGACATGTCCCAGAGATACTGATAATCTTCGTCCTTTCTGATACCACCAGTAAAACTCATGATGAAATGAAAGCCCATGTCAGAACTCAAAAAGGATATTTCATCGTAAACACCCCGCTGGGCTACACCCACTTTAAATATCTTTGTGTGGGAGAGAATCCAGGCAGTGGAAAAACCACCGTAACTTCCTCCTAAAAGCCCTATCCTTTCACCATCTATGTATGGGAGTTTCTTTAATTTCCTCACAAATCTTTTTATGTCCTCTGTATCAGGTATTCCCCACTTCCTGTGCAGGGCAAGGGCAAAATCCTCTCCATACCCTACACTTCCATGGGGGTTTGAGAAGAAAACAGCGTATCCCATTGCATTGAGCACATGGAATTCATGGAAAAATGAATATCCATAACAGGCATGAGGGCCTCCATGAACTTCAACAAGGAGTGGATACTTTTTATTCTTCTTCATGTCTGGTGGTTTCATTATCCAGCCCTCAACAGTATCACCCCCAGAGCCCTTCACTGTAATCCTCTCTGGATAGGAGAGATCGTATTTTTTTAATAGATTTTTATTGGGTGAAAATACTGGTTTTGACTTTCCAGATTTTTGAACATATATGGTGCATGGGTCAATGGGGTTTGATGCTCCAAAAACACATCTATCCTTGTTAGTATCAAATGCCAGTACCTTGAAGTCCCCTGTTATATATGGAGTAAACTCCTTTGTTTTGATATTCAGCCTGTATATATTCCCTCTTCCACTTTCTGTTACTGGAAGGAAAACAGATTCACCATCATCAGAAACCTTGAGAAGGTCTATTCTGGAACCTCCCAGGTCGTCAAGTATGGGAGTTCCAATATACACATCCAATCCCTCTGTCAGTTTCATAAATTCACTGCCCCTGAGAGAACGATAGTAGATATGTCCATGCTTGAATCTGTACTCCTCGGGTTTTTCAAAACCATAAATCAAAATTCCCCTGCCATCCTTTGTATATTGAACCTGTGAAATAAAAAGTTTGATGGGTAACTTTATCCTTTTAATCCTTCCACTCTTCACATTCACTATAAAGATATTTGTGAATCTGAATCTTTTCCAGTCAAAGGACTCAGGGGCTGTGCAAAGAATCTGTTCACCATCAGGTGATACATCCCTCAAACCAAATCTCTTTTCACCTGGAACAATCTCTTTAACCCTACCTGTCTTGATGTTCACTGATACAACAGGGAATAGTGGTACTTCCTTATAGAAGAAGTTTTCTGTCTTGTAGGGAAGGGATTCTATCTCAAAACATACAACATCCTGTTCAGGGGTTTCATACAGATTTGTGTAGATCACTCTTTTGTCAGGTGAAGGGAAAAGATGAAGAGGGGTCTTTTTTTCAAACTCTGCAATAACAAAGGATTCCCCTCCATCAACAGGTATTCCCTTTATAAATGATTTTTTTTCTTTACCCGCCTCAATAAAATAAATGGTCTTACCATCTACTGAATACCTTATTGTGTTAAAGTTTTTATCCCTGATAAAGGTTCTGCACTTTTTCTTCTCAAGAGGGCAGAGTAAAAGGTCTGATGTATAGGAGTACTTCTCCTTTTTCTTTTTTATCCTTTCAATCCTGACAGCAAAAAAATCTCCTGAGGGAGAAATAACTATCTCCCTCAGGAACTTCAATTTATAAAGGTCTTCGGGTTTCATACAATGTTTATTTCTTTACGTTCTTCTCAATCTCTTCTTTGAGCCATGGAATCACAGAATCACCCTTCATGAGTGAATCAACCTCTGAGGGGTCGCTCATCTTAATCTTGAACATCCAGCCCTTACCATAAGGGTCCTGATTCACTATGGAGGGGTCATCCTCAAGTTCTTCATTCACCTCAACAATCTCACCTGAAACTGGTGCAAATATCTTACCCATCCACTTCCCCGTCTCATAGGAACCAACTGCCTCATCCTTTGAGACCTCATCCCCTTCCATGGGAAGTTCAATGAAACTCAATTCACCAGCAAGTTTCTGGGAAAAGTCGTCCATACCAATAATTGCGGTGTCTCCATCAACCTTGACCCACATATGTTCCTTGTGGAAATAAAGATCATCAGGAATAAGATATCCTTCATACTCAGCCATGTTACCTCCTTTTTTCATTTTTTAAAATCATAGAGAAAGATTTCTCAATGTCAATAGAGAATATGGGATTTATTGGGGTGATATAAAAAACTCTGAAGAATTCAAAATTGCCACCAGAATCATGGAAGCAACCAATCAATTATCTGATAAAGAAAAGGCCTTTTTGCTGAAAATACTGAAGACCTTAAATCAGATACTCTCCTGACTTCTAATCTAAATTTTTCTTCAGTTCAAGAAGGGTATTCCTCACCCATTCTGGAATTTCGGGATAATCATCAAAACTTAACAATGCACCCAGAAAGATTTCAAAGGATTGACCTGTAAACTTCCTTTCAAAATCTCTCTTTATTCTGTTTATATCCCACC
>QNDZ01000258.1 GCA_003646055.1 bacterium | reverse complement strand
TTCTTATACTTACCTTCTCAAGGTATGGTATAAATGTTAACGCTATTAAAACAAAAGGCATATAGTCCTCCTTTTTTTCATTTTATAGATAAATAATGTTTTTTCAACCATTAAGCCCCCGGTTAATCCCGGGGGCACTCCATTAATTAACTTACAACCAACCCTGTTCCATCAAAATACTGATTACAGGAAAAAGAGTTACAAGTAACCGAGGCACAGCAGAAAGTATTGCACTGAGTGGCACGGACTAATGATTCGTCCAAAAAAACAGGTTCAAGTAAGACTTCCATTATCACCTCCTTTTTGGTTTTTGGTTGAAAGAAACAGTGAATCTACCAGACTGAATTTTATTGATGAACACCTTGGTTGATTTCCATTCAGGCCAAACCAATAGCACCCACCAGCACATAGTGGTAAAAAAACACATTCTTTGCAAACACTAATGGGGTCATAGTTAAGCCACCTTAAGTATTTATCCCAGTAAATTTCAACTTTTCCGTTTCCTTTTATTCTACCAACAGAGTGCTCAGTATTACCAATATCTATCCAGCATTTATATAAATTTCCATCAGGATCAATTGCGTATGCATTTTCTCCTATTGATAAGCACCGATTAAAAACAGGAGTTATTGTATAATTTTTATAATATCCGTATTTGCGGAATATATTTATCAATCTGGTGAATTGTTTTCCAAAATCCTTCTCTGAAAAATAATATGGAGAACATGGGATGTCTGGATTAACATGGAGTGTGGGGCCGAAATAGACTTTAACCCTTCTTTTGTCAAAATTAGAACTCAAAAAATTTAATAGATCTTCAATACTCTCTATGTTATCCCTGTCAACATTAATTCTAATCCCAACTGAGATTTCCTTGGTTGAATTTAGTAAAATATTTAAATTTCTTATTATTACTTCAAATGTTCCCTTACCTGATTTTAATGGCCTTCTCTTATCGTGTATAGCCTCCGGACCATCAAGGGTTACCTGTATATGATTAATCCCTAAAATATTTAATTTTCTTGATACATCTTCAGAGAGAAGGTATCCATTTGTAATCATAGAGGCCTTATATGTCCAACCTTTGTTCTGGCAGATATTCATTATCCTTTCACTCATCACCTCTATTTTTCTCATACACAGCAATGGTTCCCCTCCATACCAGACTATGTTTAACCCCTTTATGGTCTTACTTATGCCCTCCAGATAACGGAATAAACCTTCCATAACTCTTTTTTTAATACATTCACCATTATTTTCTACTGTTTGGTTTTCATAGCAATATGAACAAGCAAAATTGCAATTTAGCGTCATAGCAATGGTAAGATTGAGAAAATCTGATTGATATCTTGAGAGTGTATTTAAATATTTTATAATTTCTATCTCATTGTATTCCGAGGGAACAATGAAACCTCCCTTCAGTAAATTTAATGAAATTTCTTTATTTTCCAATAAAATTTTCCTATTTATTACCTTTTTATTTATTAATTCAAGGACTGAGGATTTATCCAGAATCCTTATAAAACAACGTGAGAGGGTATTAAACAAGAAATGCTCATTGTGCTTTATAAAAAGAAAATTATATTTGGACGGCTTAAATTTTGAGTATCTTTTCAATAATTCCTTCACTCTATCCTCGTCATCAACTACCATATTGATAACCTCCTGTTTTTCGGTACTTAATACAAATCCCGTTCCAAAATTTATGGTTTTGTAACCTATTGATAATCAATATGGTTAAAAATACGGTCTTTCCTATACTGCGAACAACTGTTCGCACCCATTTGAGGTAAAATTACGGAAAACCCTGTTATTTCTATATAAATCATACTGCGAACAAAATTTCGCACTAATGTGAACCATTGTTCGCACCTCTTATGCCCAATCTCTTCATCTTCTTCTGCAGACCGCGTCTGGTTATCCCGAGCATATGCGATGCCCTAGTTATATTCCACCCATTCTTTCTCAATGCATCCATAATAAGGGTTTTCTCATAAGATTCAAGGGCTGACCTGAGAGAATAGGATTTCTTCCCCTCACCATCCCTTATCCCATCGGGTATGTCTTCTATGGTGATTGTGTGTCCCCCTTCTATCCTTTTCTCTGTTATTATCCTCTTGAGAAGATTCCTGAGTTCCCTCACATTACCAGGCCAGTGATAGGACTTAAGTGCCTCCATTGCCTTATCTTCAATCTTTATTCCCCCATCCATCTCCTCAAGAATGCAGAATATTAGTTCCTCAATATATTCCCTCCTCTCCCTCAAAGGTGGAACATATATCTCCATACCGCCTATCCTGTAATACAGATCCTCCCTGAACATCTCTTCCTTTATAAGCCTTTTTAAATCCCTGTTCGTCGCACATATCACCCTGAAGTTTACACTCCTTCCCTTCACCCCTCCAATCCTCCATACCTTCATATCCTCCAGTACCCGCAAAACCTTCGCCTGAATCAGATAGGGCATATCCCCTACCTCATCAAGGAATAATGTTCCTCCATCTGCGAGTTCAATTAGACCAGGTTTTCCCTTTTTGTGCGCACCTGTGAATGCACCCTTTTCATAACCAAAGAGCTCTGATTCTATTAAACTGTGGGGAATGGATGAACAGTTCACGGGTATAAACTCACCCTCCATCCCTCTTTCTCCATGTATCACCCTTGCTATCACCTCCTTACCCACACCCGTCTCCCCATGCAAAAGAACACACCCCTCAAACTCCACTGCAACCTCAATATTCCTCTTTAACCCCTCCCCGATGCCACGGAGAGATTCCAGCAAAGG
>QNDZ01000257.1 GCA_003646055.1 bacterium | reverse complement strand
TAAGCCTCATTATCATAACACACATAGATAATGTCATCATTCCTCTCCGCTGCACCTGAGAGTGCCTGAATACCTATGTCATATGTTCCACCATCACCTGCCCAGGCAACCACATTCACATCAGTCTTCCCCAGCATGTCGTAACCTGCCTTTACACCTGCTGCTGTTGATGCCGCTGTTTCAAAGGCAGTGTGGAAAAGTGGAACCTGAAGCGAGGAATGGGGGAACGGTCCATCAATCACAGACCAGCAGCATGCTGGAAAGTCCATTGATGTATTGGGTCCCAATGCCTTGAGTGCATATCTCATAGCAAGGGCAGCACCACAACCCTGACATGCAAGGTGGCCTGGCCCCATGTATTCCTCAATCGGGATTGTTGTTCTCAGTTCTTTCATACCCTCACCCCCTTCCAGATAATATCTGATTCGGGTTTTTCCCTCTTCAGAACATCCTCTGACATCTCCACAATATCCTCAACCCTCACATCCCTGCCACCAAGACCTGTAATTATTCCAAACACAGGGGGCTTATGCTCTTCGTTGTAAAGGGCAGCCTTAACCTCCTGATAGAATATTCCACTTGCACCAAAGGATATATTCCTGTCAATAACAACCGCCTTTTTAACACCCTTCACCACATCCCTGACCTCCTCAGAGGGGAATGGCCTGAACACCCTGACCCTCAAAAGACCTGCCTTTACCCCTTTATCCCTCAAAACATCCACTGCAACCCTTGCTGTTGATGCAATGGTAGCACTTGAAATTATGAGGAAGTCTGCATCATCAACCCTGTATGTTTCTATAAGTCCATACTCCCTTCCAAAGAGTTCTCCGAACTCCTTACCAGTCTCCTTCCACACATTCTTTGCCTCTTCCATAGCCTCCTGTATCATGTATCTCAACTCAAAGTAGCCGTCAGGTCCTGTAAGACCACCAAAGGCATGTGGCTCTTTGGGGTCAAGTTTGTATGGAGGATTGTAAGGAGGGAGGTATTCATCCACCTTCTCCTGTTCAGGTATCTCAACAACCTCCATGGTGTGGGAGAGAACAAATGCATCAAGCACAATCATTGTGGGAAGAAGTACCTTCTGATTTTCAGAAACCTTATACGCCTGGATAACAGAGTCAAGCACCTCCTGGTTGTTCTGGCAGTAAACCTGCATCCAACCAGTATCCCTCTGTGAGAGTGAGTCATTCTGTTCAGTCCATATTGTCCATGGCGGTGCCATTGCCCTGTTTATATTCCCCATCACTACAGGGAGTCTTCCCCCAACTGCCCAGTGGAGCATCTCATGCATCAGTGCAAGCCCCTGGGCAGATGTTGCAGTGAATGCCCTTGCACCTGTTGCAGATGCACCAATACATGCAGCCATTGCTGAATGCTCTGATTCAACCTTTATGAATTTTGCATCAAGGGTTCCATCTGCACATATCTCTGAAAGCAATTCCACAACCTGTGTCTGGGGTGTTATAGGATAAGCAGCAATCACCTGAACCCTTGAAAGGGTTGCACCCCATGAAAGTGCATGGTTTCCCATTAATACCTTTCTCATTTCTCCTCCTCAACAGTCTCTATGGCATTTGTTGGGCACTCAGTCCAGCATATCCCACAACCCTTGCAGTAGTCATAATCTATTACTGGCTTGGGCTTCACCTTCCCATCTATCTCAACAGGTTCAAGAGATATTGCAGGCTCTGGACAGAATTTCCAGCATATCTGGCAATAAACACACTTTTCGTAGTTGATTATGGGTCTCAAATTTCTCCAGGAACCTGTCTTGTTGTATCTCATACTCCAGAGGGAAACTGCCATGGGTGGCATCTCTTTAACAGATGAGAAAACTACCTTTTTGTCTGGCTCTCTCTGGCTCATAAGTCGCCTCCTTTTACTCTCTCGTATGCCTCTTTTGCAGCCTGTGCATTCTCCTCTGGTTTGACAGGTGCTTCTTCTTTTATGCCATCTATCAGCGATTCAAGTGAGCATGGATTCAGCACTCTTATTACAGCACCAAGTATGGCAGTGTTCACGATTGGAGAGGTCTTTGAACCAAGTCTGTATTTTATAGCGATACTGGTGGCATCTATTGTGGCAACCTTGAAGTCCTTTCCAAAGTCAAACTTATCAGGCTCTTTCTCTGAATTAACGATAATCCATGCACCAGGCTTCAGACCCTCTGTTACATCAACAGCACCTATCAGTGTTGGGTCAAGTATAACAATATGGTCTGGCTGGTATATCTTTGATTTGATGTAAATTGGGCCCTCATCAATACGAATGAATGCCACCACGGGTGCACCTCTCCTCTCCACACCAAATTCAGGGAATGCCTGCACATACTTCCCTTCCTTTGCAACTCCAACTGCCAGCATCTTTGAAGCAACCACTGTTCCCTGTCCACCCCTTCCGTGAAATCTTATCTCAAGCATATCTCCTCCTTTTTTACCATCTCAATACAGCAGAGGCCCATGTGAAACCACCACCAAAGGCATCAAAGAGCACTATATCACCCTTCTTTATCTTCCCTGCCCTTACTGCTTCATCAAGGGATATGGGGATGGTTGCAGCCGATATATTTGCTATGTGGTCAATTGTTACAATGGTCTTCTCCTTTGGTATGCCTGCCCTCTCCCTGGTTGCCTCTATTATTCTAAGGTTAGCCTGATGGGGGATAAACACGTCAACATCCTTTCCTTCAAGCCCTGCCATTTCAAGTGCCTTTATTGCAGCCATCTGCATTGACCTTACAGCATGCTTGAACACCTCGTTACCCTGCATAAAAACAGTGT
>QNDZ01000256.1 GCA_003646055.1 bacterium | reverse complement strand
TTATATAAGTTCTTCAACAAAAACAGTTCTTTCAGAAGGAACAACAAGTTATTCTTTAAATCTCTCGCTTCAAAAGTCAACAAAAATTACAGGCTATGTGATTCTTCAGGACACACAACCATATTCAAGATGGGTTAACATAAATGCCCGCCCCCTTTCCAATAATGGTTCATGGGGATGGGGATGGGGTGAAGTTCCTCCAGAAAAATCCTCAGGAACCTTTATTATAGAAGGACTTATTCCAGATACTGATTATGAATTGCGTTTTTATGCAGAGCAATATGCAGAATATGTTTCAACAATAAATTCGCAGAATAATGGTATTGAAGGGCTTAAAATTCAGATGGAAAAAGGTGTTGCAATTACAGGCAATATAAACATTTACTGGAATCAGGCAAGCATAAATTTTTATACCAGCAATGAACAAACAAAACTGCGGCTTAATCTGGATGCTCACTCAAACAAACTCAATCAGGGCTCATGGGCAGGAGTAAATGTAACTGTACCTGCTACACCATCCACAACAACTGTTAAATTTGAACTTTATGGTCTTGTTTCAGGTGAGGAATACTTTATAAACATCTGGGGAATTCAGGAGCAATTTGAGTATAAGCCCATAAAAGTTATAACCCAACCGACAAATCTTACCATTGATATTGACATTTTCCCGTTTAGTGGAGAAATCAAAGGTAAAGTTACAGGTGTTTCTGATTATAGCAATGTGTACATCAGGGCACAGCGTTTATGGGACTGGAATGCAAAAGAACTTGCTGTTCAGCCCGACAATTCCGGCAACTATTCAATAAAAGGTCTTGGCACAGGGGAGTATATTGTTATGGCAAATGAGTATATTCCTACCTACGATGCCCAGGATAATACCACCTATTACATGGCAATAGGTTCCAAAGGGTCTTTTATGCAGAGGGTAAGTGTTTCAAACAATGCTGTGACAAATCTTGATATTATTCTTCAAACAGCAGGAAGCATAAAAGGTGCAATTGAGGTTGTTTCAGATAATTATACGCTTGATGACATTATAAATTCCTCTGCAACAATGAAAGCAGTTCCTTTAAAACTTTTTCATATGATGCCTGAAGAAGCAGTTAAAAAGGCGGTTTTTGGGAAACTGGTTAAGGTATCCTCAACAGTTGCAAGGTTTGAATTAAAAGGTCTTTCAGAGGACTCCTATGTTCTGTGTCCACCTGTTTATTTTGACACTTCAAATGATACTTCAACTTTGACTGGAAGGATGTCAATGGTAAAAGACCTTGCTGTTGAAACAAAAATTGTTCCAATTTCACAGGGACTTTCTGTGGATGTAGGGACAATGACACTCAGAGATGGCTACAAGGTCAAGGCAGTGATAAAGAGACCTCAGGCAAATGTTGAAAACTTTTTCTGGGTAAGAATTCAGCCTGAAGGAAGATGGGACCCTGTCAGTCAGGGTAGAGAAGTGGCATTTACTGACTGGAATGGTAATAGGGATAAATTTGAGGAGGCAGTTGAGTTTGCCTCTGTTCTTCCTGGCAAATACAATATGATTGTTGAGACATGGGACCAATCATACAAAACAGAGACAGTTCCCTTTGAAATAATAGAGAGCACAGTTACCAAAACAATTGACCTTGGAATTATCTTTCTCAAAAAAGGAGCAAATATTAAAGGAAAAATTGTTGATGCAGAAACAGGACAACCCGTGTATAAAGTAAAAGTAAGGTGTGAAGCAGTTCCATGGAAAGAAGGCACCTGGAGAGAAACAGCAAACTGGGATGATAAATGGGCTCCTTCAGATATAAAGATAAGTTCTCAGACAGGAGTGTTTTATCTGAAGAATTTACCCGAAGGCACATACAGAGTGTGGGTTGAAGACACAAGAGAGCAGGCAGCAGTAAAATATGTAACATTTGTTAAAAACGGGATAGAGGTTCCTGATACAGCAGGCGATGTTGATATAGGGACAATCCGGCTTGAAAAAGGAAAAGAAATTTCAGGTCTTGTCAGGTTAAAGTCAGATAAATCTCCATTGCCAAACATCACTGTTGTGGCAATGCCCACAGGTGCTCAGGGTGGATTTGACTGGATTATGACCCAGACAGACATAGATGGAAAATTTACTCTTAAAGGTCTTAAGCCAAACACAAGTTTCTGGACTATAATTGCATCCCCTTACAGAGAACCCGGGGACATAGAAGGAAAACCATCAATCTTTCCTGAAGAAAGAAAGAGAAATGTTGTTATTGGCTCAACAGATACAATTCTGGAACTTTCTTATCCTGATGCCACGCTTTCAGGGAAAATTTATTCACCTGTGGGGCAGGAAAACGAACTCTTCTCACCATGGGAGGAAGGAGGTATGAGGACACCAGGTGCTCTTCTTCTGGTGCAAAGGGAAGGAGAGGTTTATTCAGACCCGATGGGAGGATATAAAATTATGTCATCACCGCCAAAATTTAATGAAGCAACACAGAGGTGGGAAGCAGATTATTACTTTTCTTCTCTGATTTCCGGCACCTATATTTTAAAGGCATATTCCAAGGGTTTTACCTCAGTTGCTAAAAAAATTACAATTTCAACAGGGACAAACACAGTTGATATAGTTTTTTCAACAGGAGCGGTTCTTACAGGCACAATTATAAAGGATAATGGAGAGAAACTTACAACTTCTGAGGTGGAAGAGGTTGTTGCAGCAACACAGGACCTGAGCCAGTTGATTTTTGGAACACTTGAGGCAAATTCCAGCACACTTGAAATAGAAAGTTACAGAATTGAGGGTCTTGAAATAGGCAAGA
>QNDZ01000255.1 GCA_003646055.1 bacterium | reverse complement strand
GACCGCTTTATATGCGGCTGTCTGAGCCTGATTATTCAAGGGAAGGATTCAAAGGAAGGAGGTAAGGTATGATAACCTGTGGTGTTGATCCGTCAAGGGGCTCCATATGTGTATCGTATGTTCTCATTGGTGACGGTGCATGCATTTATGCATTTATTCTCCCGCAGGACTCCCATATATTTATTCGTATGCATTCTATATATTTATGTATTGATTTGCATATCAATTATCAATAAGTTGACATTTTTTGTGTTGGAACTAACTTGGCAGAAACACGGAAACTCTCCAAATGTTCACTGAAAAATAACTATATCATAACAACCCTTTAGCAATCAAAGAAATAAACATCCAAACAAATAACAGGTAATACACATTAATACACATGTCATAAGAAGGGGTAAGGTATTGTGTATTGTAATCTCTTTGTAATCAGTATATTGGAAGCCAGTAAAAGGGTGTAAATCTTTGGGGTGCATTGCCATAACCATTCACAATAGTTACAATAGTTTACAGTGATGTAAATATCTCATACTAAAAAAGATATGTGATCTGATAAATGCATAAATGCATGCACCGTCCCCCGGGGGTGGGGTTGACAGGTTTTTCTTATGCATGTATCCTCTATGCATGGTTGTGATTATACTGCTTGCCTGTGTCCTTATACTCCTCATTGTAATCCTTGTTCTCCAGTTCACTGGAAGAAATGAAGGTGATAGAATAATCTCACACCTGATGAACCTTGGTATAGATGAAAAACTCGGTAGAATTTCAAAAACAGCAGAGGAACTGGAGAAGTCCATATCAAGCATTGAAGACATATTCAAGATTCCTCAGCAGAGGGGATATATTGGAGAGGTTGCACTTGAGACAATACTTTCAAATGCACTACCACCAGACACCTATGGGATAAGGGAGAGAATACCACAACTGGGGAAGATACCAGATGCGTTTATAAAGACAGATTCAGGTATAATATGCATTGACTCAAAGTTTCCCCTTGAGAATTACACAAGGATAGTGGAGGGAGATAATTCCGCTATTAAGGAATTCAGGAAGAACCTGACTGACCATCTTAAAAAGGTGAAGGAGGATTATGTGAGGCCAGAATCGGGCACCACACCATTTGCACTTGTTTTTATTCCATCAGAGGCAGTGTATTATTATATAATCACCAATGAGTATGAGATGGTGATGGATTTTGCACGTTCTGGTGTTCAGGTTGTATCCCCTCTAACACTGTCAGGTAAACTTCAGATTATAAGGGCTGGAATCCATGCTGGTAAGCTCTCAAAGGAGGCAAAAAGGATAAGGGAGGACATTCTCTCCCTTTCGAGGGACTTCAGGGAACTTGAGAAGAACTGGCAGATACTTCTCCAGCACATAAGGAATGCGTCAACAAAATCCCAGGAGGTGGATACAGGTTTCAGAAGGATAAAAGAGGATTTCAGGAGGATGGAAAAATGAGGATTGTGATTGCAAACCCAGGTGCTGGTAAAAGGGTAGTTGCACATGGGGACATCAAGCGAATCTTCGGGAATGATGTAAAATTTTATATCTCAAGGTATCCAGGCCATTCCACTGTTCTTGCAAGGCAGGCAATTAAGGAAGGTGCAAAAGAAATTATTGCCATGGGTGGGGATGGAACCTTCAATGAAGTCCTTAATGGATTCTTTGAGAATGACCGACTTATAAACCCTGAGGCTTCACTCGGACTGTTTCTTTCGGGGTCTTCAGGAGATACCATGAAGACCATAAAAATGCCTGAAAGGATTGATGTTATAAGGACAGAATTTGTTGATTTTGAAGGTAGGAGAAGCGTAAGATACTGCATAAACATGATCAACATAGGATTGGGTGGCCTTGTGGCAAGGACGGCATATAAACTTCCAAGGGAACTTGGGGGTTATCTGAGATTTATGTTCTCCACATTCATTGCCTTCCCACTTTTTCATGGGGCTGGAGTAGAACTTTTTATTGATGGTGAATTCAAGGGGAGTTATCTAATTCTTGACCTTGCCATTGCCAATGGAAGATACACAGGTGGTGGCATGTTCATGTCTCCTTATTCAAAGGAGAATGATGGTGTGCTTGATGTGGTGGTTATAGAGAAACTCTCCCTTTTTAAGTTCATTCAGAATATCCCTCGTCTTTATCAGGGAACACATCTAAAAAGACCAGAGGTTCATGTGTTTAAAGGCAGGAGGGTTACTGTGAAGGGAAAAACAACATTTGAGATGGATGGAGAAACACCAGGAAGGTTGCCACTAATTGCCACTGTTGTACCTGGGGCGATAAGGGTGTTTCCAGTTTTCTATGCGTGATTCTGAATAATATTTATTATAAATTATATCAGTGAGAAGAGTGGTTTCAGTCTTGATTTTTTAATTCCTTCTCTGTATACTGGTGAAAAACAGGGAGGTAGATATGCAGGCATATGTTCTTATCAATCTTTCCACCACAAATGTTGCTGATGCGCTCAAAAAAATCAGGGGTGCAGATGGTGTTAAGTATGCACATCTTGTTACAGGCCTTCATGATATCGTTGCCTTTATTGAAGCCGATTCACTCAAAGGTTTGAGGGATGTGATTGTTAATGGCCTTCTCTCAATCCCTGATGTCAGCAAAACCATAACAATGATTGTTGTTGATGGGGAATAGCCCACTTGACATAATCTTTTGGAATTTTATATTTATGCGTGTCAGGCGGCGTAGCTCAGTTGGCCAGAGCAGCGGAATCATAATCCGCGTGTCCGGGGTTCGAATTCCTGCGCCGCCATTCTCTTTAATGG
>QNDZ01000254.1 GCA_003646055.1 bacterium | reverse complement strand
TGTCCCGATTGAGAAGAAATCAACATGCTTTGCAAAGTGTTCTGAGAGGATAGCAGCAGAAGGAACTTCAACCATTATTCCCATTTCAACAGGCTTTTTAATGTTGATACCCTCTTTCTCAAGGCCTCTTATTGCTTCTTCAAGGAGTTCCTTTGCCCTTTCCACCTCCTCAACAGAAGAGACCATTGGAAGCATTATCTTCACATTACCATAACTGGATGCCTTTAAGATTGCCCTTATCTGCGTGAGAAATATCTCCTTTCTGTCAAGTGTTAACCTTATACCCCTCCAGCCAAGAAATGGGTTATCCTCCCTGAGATACTGCCATCCAAGAATTTTGTCTCCACCAGAATCCAGTGTTCTGAAAATTACAGGTAAATCCCTGAACATCTCAGCAGCCTGTCTGTAATACCTGAATTGTGTTTCCTCATCAGGTAATCCATCACCCGTGAGAAAAATAAACTCTGTTCTGTAAAGCCCTATTCCCCTTGCACCGTTTTCAACAGCTGGTTGAAGTTCAAGGGGTATCTCAATATTTGCAGTCAGGTCTATTTCCTTACCATCAATTGTGGTGGCAGGAAGTTCCTTTGCCTTCTCAAGTTCCTTCTCATATTCCCTATATTCCCTTACCCTTTTCTCGTATGTCCTTTTTGTATCCTCATCAGGGTCAACCACAACAACACCACGGAAACCATCTATAACAACCTGGTCTCCGTTTTTAACCTCTTTAAGGATACCCTCAACACCCACTACAGCAGGTATGCCAAGAGCCCTTGCAATGATTGCTGTATGGGACATCTTTCCGCCTGTCTCAGTTACAAATCCAAGCACATGTTCTGTATCAAGTTGGGCTGTATCAGATGGGGTCAGGTCATGGGCAAAGAGGACATGTGGCTCCTGATAGGATAACTCCCTTGTTTTTCCCTCAATCTTCCTCATAACCCTTCTTGCAACATCCTTTATATCAAGAAACCTATCTTTTATGTACTGGTCTCCAATGCTCTCAAACTCTGTTTTTAACGTTTCTATGAATTTGTGAATTGCATAGGATGCGCCATCACCTTCTCTAATATAATTTTCAACGGTTTCAACAAAGAAGGGGTCCTTGAGAAGGAGCAACTGAACCTCAATCAACTTCAATCCTTCCTGGGACTTTTGCTCCTTCAATCTCTGGATTATTCCTTCAAGGTCTCTCTGTGTAGATTTTATTGCACTGTAAAATGTTGCAAGTTCCTCTTCTGTTGTCCTCTTCGCTGAAGAAGGCACAAAAAACTCTCTGGAAAGGACATACGCCTTCCCCATAACTATACCGGGTGATGCTGGGATCCCTCTAAATACCCTATTCTTCATAGAATTTATTCTCCACAAGTTCTACAATGCTCTCCACTGCTTCCTTCTCATCCTCTCCATCTGCTACAATGGTGATTTTACTCCCCTGTTCACATGCCAGCATGAGTATCCCCATAATGCTCTTTGCGTTCACCTCCATACCGTCCTTTTCAATGCTTATGTTTGACTTGAACTTTGAGGCTCTCTTAACAATCTCAGAGGCGGGTCTTGCATGTATACCGAGTGTGTTCTTTATCTCAACTGTCTTTTTGTACATTCTTCAGGAGAGGTGTTTAAGAAGTGTGGTGACAACCTCTTTCATCTCATGACGGGTCACAATCATATCTATCATTCCGTGTTCCAGCATAAACTCTGAACGCTGGAATCCAGGTGGAAGTTCCTGTTTTATTGTCTGCTGGATAACCCTTGGGCCTGCAAAACCAAGGAGGGCACCTGGCTCTGCAATGATAACATCACCAAGTGAGGCATAGGAGGCCATAACACCCGCAGTTGTTGGATTTGTGAGTATGCTGATATAGGGTGTTTTCAAAAGATTCAGTGCAGCGGAAGTCTTTGCCATCTGCATAAGTGAGATTATACCCTCCTGCATCCTTGCCCCACCACTTGAACTTACAATTATCAGAGGAATGTTCTTATCCCTTGCCCTGTAAATGGCACGCTTCACCTTTTCACCAACAACTGAACCCATACTCCCACCTATGAAACCAAAGTCCATGAAGCAGGCCTCAACCTCAATACCATTTATCTTCCCCTCACCACATACAATGGCGTCTTTCAATCCAGTTTTCTGGGTTGACTTTTTAATCTTTGCTGCATAATCCTTGAACTTGAGGAAGTCAACCGGTTCAAGACCCGAGTCCTGCTCAATCAATTTTCCATCATCAAGGAGTAGGGCTCTGTAAACCTTTGAAGAAACCCTGAAGTGGAAACCACACTTCGTGCATACATAGAGATTGTTCTGAACCTCTTTTCTGTACAGTATCTCTCCACAATTATCACATTTCATCCATGCACCATCCGGGATGGATTTCTTTTCTTCTGTTTTTTTTACCTTCCTTCTCCTGAAAAGTCCCATATGCCTCCTTATAACAATGCCGGAGGCCGGACTCGAACCGGCACGTCCTATATAAGGACAGCGGATTTTAAGTCCGCTGCGTCTACCAGTTCCGCCACTCCGGCTTTATGTTATTTTACTATCCATCCCCCCCCTGTCAAGGGTAGTTACCCCTGTAAACCCTCCTTACCCCCCGTACTGAAACCTTTGTTGTTCCAGGAACTGACCAGACCTTATTGGGAAAAAAGAATGTATCACTCTCAATATGAATTACATAAGGAATTCCTTTCAATCTCCTGAAATGGATAAACTCTGCTCCTTCCCTGTAGGCAATCCCGTGAAAAATGATGTTTCTCCTGTAAACTACAAATACTTTTACACTATCCAGTAT
>QNDZ01000253.1 GCA_003646055.1 bacterium | reverse complement strand
TATTCAGGTATTCCTCTCTTATCCTCTTGAGTTCTGTCCTCGGGAACATGGAGAGAAGTTCCCATCCAAGATTCAGTGTATCCTCAATACTCCTGTCCTCATACTCTCCCTGACTTATGTATCTTTCCTCAAATTCCCTTGAAAATCTCAGGTAGAGCTTATCCATATCTGAAAGTGCTGCCTCACCAAGTATAACAGAGAGCTCCTCTGCCTCTTTCCCCCTTGCATATGCTGCATATAACTGGTTATAAAGGTCTGCATGGTCTTCCCTTGTTTTACCCTTTCCAATTCCCTTGTCTTTAAGCCTTGAAAGGGAAGGAAGAACATCTATAGGTGGTGAAACCTTCTTCCTGTGAAGAGATCTGGAAAAGATTATCTGTCCCTCCGTAATGTAACCCGTGAGGTCTGGTATTGGGTGTGTCTTGTCATCCTCTGGCATTGTAAGAACAGGAATCAGAGTGATTGAACCCTTCTTCCCTTTAATCCTTCCTGCCCTCTCGTATATTGTGGCAAGGTCTGTGTATAGATATCCTGGATATCCCCTTCTACCAGGAACCTCCTTCCTTGCTGCTGAAATCTCCCTGAGTGCCTCACAGTAGTTGGTCATATCTGTAAGGATAACCAGAACGTGCATTTCAAGGTCAAAGGCAAGGTATTCTGCTGCTGTGAGTGCTGCCCTTGGAGTTGCTATTCTCTCAATCGCAGGGTCATTTGCAAGGTTGAGGAACATCACAACCCTTTCAAGTGCCCCTGTTCTTCTGAAGTCCTCCATGAAAAAGTTCGCTTCCTCAAAGGTGATACCCATTGCACCAAACACAACAGCAAATTTCTCCTCTTTCCCCAGAACCTTTGCCTGCCTTGCAACCTGTGCAGCAAGCCTGTTGTGGGGAAGACCTGAACCAGAGAAAAATGGAAGTTTCTGTCCCCTCACAAGTGGGTTCAATCCATCTATTGCAGATATGCCTGTCTGTATAAACTCATTCGGATATTCCCTTGCATAGGGGTTTATTGGAGCACCATTTATGTCCCTCTTAACAACAGGTATAATTTCAGGTCCTCCATCAATGGGGTCTCCAAGTCCATTAAATACCCTTCCAAGAATGTCAGGGGACAGAGAGAGTTCTATCCCCTTCCCCCTGAAAACAACCCTGGTCTCAGGTATATCTATTCCCTGTGTTCCCTCAAACACCTGAATCAATGCCCTATCATGATGCACCTCAAGCACCTGTCCATTCCTCTTTGAGCCATCAGGCAGTATAATCTCAACAAGTTCACCATATTTTACGCCCTCAACCTCTTCAACAAGCATCAGAGGGCCTGCAATGTCATTAACAGTCCTGTATTCAACTCTCATACATTCACCCCCTGAAGGGAAGAAATTTCCTTTGTTATCTCATCCCTGATGGATTCAATCTCATCCATCCTGTCTTCTGGAACAAACTTCATCCTTGCAATTCTTTCAAGCACAGGAAGTCCTGACAGTTCTGATACTGTAACACCCTTTTCTATAGCCTGTAGGGATTCCTCATAGAAGTGAATGATGTTTTTTAGCATGATGTACTGCTTCTTTATAGAGGTGTATGTATCAACCTCATGGAAGGCATTCTGGTGGAGGAAGTCCTCCCTTATCATCCTGGCAACAAGCAAAATTAGCTGGTCTTTCATTGAGAGTGCTTCCAATCCAACCAGCCTGACAATCTCCTCAAGTTCTGCTTCCTGCTCAAGGAGTTTCATTGCCTGTCCCTGAATATCATAGAAGTCTTCAGCAACATTGGTGAGTATATAATCCTTAACATTATCAGTATAAAGAGAGTACGAAGTAAGCCAGTTTATTGCAGGGAAATGTCTTGCATAAGCAAGCCTTGCCTCAAGTGACCAGAAGACCTTAACAACCCTGAGTGTTGCCTGAACAACAGGGTCTGACAGGTCTCCACCAGGAGGAGAAACTGCACCAATAACAGCAAGTGAACCTTCTCTCTTGTCCTTTCCAAGACATATAACCCTACCAGCCCTTTCATAGAATGATGCAACCCTTGAACCAAGGTAGGCAGGATACCCCTCTTCACCTGGCATCTCTTCAAGCCTTCCAGAAATCTCCCTCATTGCCTCTGCCCATCTGGATGTTGAATCTGCCATGAGTGCAACTGAATAACCCATATCCCTGAAGTACTCAGCAATGGTTATACCTGTATAAACAGATGCCTCCCTTGCTGCCACAGGCATATTGGAGGTGTTTGCTATAAGCACGGTTCTCTTCATCAAAGGCTCACCACTCTTTGGGTCAACAAGTTCAGGGAATTCAATGAGAACATCTGTCATCTCATTACCACGCTCGCCACATCCAATATACACAATGATTTCTGCATCAGTCCACTTTGCAAGCTGGTGCTGTGTGACTGTTTTCCCTGAACCAAAAGGTCCTGGAATACATGCAGTTCCTCCCTTGGAAACAGGGAAAAATGTATCAATAATCCTCTGGCCAGTAAACATTGGAATCTCTGGAGCAAGTTTCTTCACATAAGGCCTTGGTATCCTCACAGGCCACTTCTGGAACATTTTAATCTCCTCAACACCTGCACCTGTATCAATCCTGCATATAACATCCTCAACCGTGTACTCGCCCTCTCTTATCTCAACAATCTTTCCCTTAATTCCAGGTGGAACAAGTATTCTATGCTCCACAAGGACTGTCTCCTGAACGACACCAAGAATATCACCAGGTTCAACCTCTTCCCCTTCTTTCGCTTTCGGAGAGAACTTCCATTTCTTCTCCCTGTCAAGACCGGGTATATGTATTCCCCTTGTGATGAAGTCACCTGCCATC
>QNDZ01000252.1 GCA_003646055.1 bacterium | reverse complement strand
GATAAATACAGGGATGAGGGTATATGTATCATCATACAGGATATTGAATGTGTTGAAGAAAGGAGGTGAAAATGTTTATACTTATGGCATTCTATATATCTGGTGGATGTGATTATATTGTTCTCAAGGGTGATGATGTTGGAGGGGGAACAGGAACCGGATACTTTATGGATATTGGAGTTAATCCTGCTGTGGACATCTATGCGGGGATTGGATACAGGGGATTGAGTGCCGATTACAGGGATACAACATTCACAATGAATGGGGCATATCTTTTTTACAGGTATGATTTCCATCCTTTAAGTTTTATTACACTCTCAGGCAGGCTGGAGGGTGGAATATTTAAGTGGGGTCTGGAACATAATGGAGAACATGTTCAGATTATCACATTCACACCACCAAACCAGGTTGATACCACAGATGTTGAAGGTTTCTGTCCTGGTGTTGGGGGTAATCTGGGCTTGATTTACAGGATGGGCAGGTTCTTCTTTGGTGTTTCTGGTGGTGCCATATATCTGACAGATGCAGACAGGGACAAATTCGGGAAAGAGGATGACAACGAGTGGTTCTACAATGGAAGGGTTTATATAGGGATAGGGTTTTAATACCTATACTTTTTTGAGTTCTTCCTCTATGGATTTCAAAAGGTACTGCATGCGGAAGTGTTTAAGCATTTTGATACATTTCTTGTAGTATTTTTCTGCGTTTTTCTTATCCCCTTCATTTTTATATATCCTTGCAAGATATAATCTTGCAAGGTTTTTTCTATATTTATTTTTTGATTCCTTTTCAACGAGTTTAAACAGTGTTTCGGCTTTTCTATAATCACCCTTTGAGAAAAAATATATCCCCTTTGATAGTTTGAACCTCTGTTCTCCATCGGGCATAAAAATGTTTTTTCTATACATAGTGAGGAATTTGAGATGTTTTTCTGCGGATTTGAAGTTGCCCATCAGGGATGCAATCTCCATGAGTTTAAGATGTGAAAGGTAAATACCCAGATTATTATTTGTCATTTTTGATAGGGAAAGGGATTCCAGAGTCACTGCATATGCAGTTTTATAATCTTCCAGTAATAAATAGGTTTCACCAAGTCCACTCAAACTGATAGACTTACCAATAAAGTCACCTAACAGAGTTTTTATTTCTATACTTTTTTCAAAAAGATTAATCCCTTCGTTCAGAAAACCCAGGTCTCTCATTACCCTTCCTACAATGTCGTATAGCCTTGACTTCTCAATGTCAATATTGGTTCTTATGTTAATATGCTCTGGAATATCATATATATTTAATTTTTCTTTCCTTAGTTCTTTGTAGTATCTGTCTATCATGAGCTCAATTTTCCTGTACAACTCAAGTGATTTCTCAGGATTTCCCTTTCTGTGATGGTAGATTATGAGGTGTCTCAATGCCCTGATTTTTTGTGTGAAAGACAGGTTTTCTTTGAGTGCTTTTTCCACATATTTTTTCATTTTGTTTAACTCATCCATGTAATAATAAGTATTTGAAAGTTCAAGGTAGTAAATACCAATATATGGATTATTGCTTTTAAGTCCATCCATGAGGATTTTTATGGCTGTGTCAAAATGTCTTTGCCTGTTGTATATCTCTGATATTCTCAGTTTCACCTCATAAATCATTTTTTCATCTTTCATTGCTTCCAATGCCTCTCGATAATGTTTTAAGGCCCTGGGATAAAGGTTATGGTTATAAAAATAATTTCCCCTTACCTTGAAAATAAGGCCGTCTTCGTAAACAGAAAGAAGCGCCTTAACAACTCTTGGGTCAAACAATTTTCCACTGTTATTCTTTAAGTAATTAAGAGCCTCTTTATCCGAATATCTTCTCTTTCTATAAACCCTTTTTGATGTCATTGCATCAAAGACATCTGCCACAGTAATTATTCGTGAGAGCATGGGAATTTTCTCTCCTGAAAGGCCAAATGGATAACCACTCCCATTAAAGTATTCGTGATGGTAAAGTAATATATTTGCTACCTCTTCAAACCCTGGCAGGTCCTTTGTAATCTCAAATGAATATATTGGGTGCCTGTATATCTCAAGTGTTTCTTCATGGTTCAGATGTGAAGGCTTTTTTAGAATCTCATCAATGACTTTCGCCTTTCCAATATCGTGTAATTCAGCACTGATGGCTAATAACTTTACTTCTTTTTCGCTTAAACCGAGCTTCTGACCAATAACTGTCGCATAACCCTTCACCCTTTCTGAATGGCCTTTCGTATAATGATCCTTTGCATCAACAGTTTCTGCCAGCAGTTTAAGGACTTCAACAAGAATTCTTTCAGTTTCTCTCATAATCCAAGGTATCTTTTCATTACATCCCTTATAACTGGTTGTTTCTCCTTCCATACCCTTAACTGGAAGGCGGTCTTCACTGCACTGTCCTTTATCTCAGAGAGTCCCAGGACCGCCATGTATCTTGTGTAATCATCCTTGCTGTCCAGTGCTGTGAAAAGGACATTTTTTATCCTGTCCACCTTTTCCCCTGTGTTTTTCCCTGCAACCTTACCACCAACATAAAGGATAAGTGGATAGTTTCTCCATTTACTCTCCACCCATTCTGTGATATCTGTTCCAAATTTGTAAAGTGCATCAATACATGCAGAACGGACAGTGGTGAACCTATCATTCAGTAGTGGAATCAGGGATGGTATGGATAGGGTATCACCAATGTTTTTCAGTGCTTCAATGGATGTTATTCGCATATCCTCTTTTTCTTCCCCAAGGTACTTTTCAATCTTTTCCCTTGCCTTCTCTGATTTCAATCTACCAAGTGCGTAGATGAAACTCCTTATAATTTTTCTGTTC
>QNDZ01000251.1 GCA_003646055.1 bacterium | reverse complement strand
CCCACGGTCAGGGCAAGGCTGGAATCAGTAAGAAGGGCGCTTGGCTTTACAGAGGTTGAGGATATTAGATCAGAGGTTCTTTCAGCCCTTGAAAGGGGTGAAATCACCGTTGAAGAGGCACTTAAAAGACTTGAAGAGGAGGAAGAATGATACTTTTAGTCCTTTCCATTGTTGCTGTACATGTAGCCGATCCGCCAGTGCTTGATGGACATCTTGAAAAAGTATGGTTTACAGCACAACCCATCACTAAATTCACCCAGACAGAACCAGATGAGGGCAAGCCTGCAACAGAGAAAACCTTTGTTTATGTCCTCACAGACGGAAAGAATCTTTTTGTTGCCTTTGACTGCAGAACCAATGGTAGAAAACCACAGGTTCACATAAGGGGGTGGGACAGTTGCAGGGGTGATGAGGTTGGTGTTTATCTGGATACATTTGGGGATAAGAGAACGGCCTACTTCTTCAATGTTTCTGCTGCTGGGACACAGGAGGACGGCATTGTAACAAGGGGTGGTGCAGCCTTTGACGACTCCTGGGATGGTGTATGGTTTGCAAAGACCTCTTATTCAGATACAGGATTTGTTGTTGAGATAAAGATACCGTTCAGAAGCATCAGATATGTGGAGAATACAGACTGGAACATCCAGTTCAGGAGGGAGATCCCTGATAAAGGCGAAACAGACTACTACAGCCCTGTGCCCAGATTTCCAGGGTTCAGGATTTCAACATTTGTTCCACTTGAAGGTATAAAACCACGGGTGAAGGGGAGATTCCTTGAGATATACCCTGTTGGTATATTGAGACACTCTGAGAAATTCTCATTTGACGGAGGCTTGGACATTTCATACAACCCCACATCTGCCTTTGGATTCAACCTCACATTGAATCCAGATTTTGCACAGATTGAGGCAGACCCATACGTTGTCAACCTTTCAAGGTATGCAGTTTATCTTGAGGAAAAAAGACCGTTCTTTCTTGAGGGACAGGAGCTCTTCACATTAAAAACTTCAGGAGACCTGAACATAGGACCAGGCCCCATTAGGATACTGTACACAAGAAACATTGGAAAGATTGTCAATGACTCAACCGAGGTGCCTATAAAGGTTGGTGTTAAAGGAATATTCAAGATAAAGGGTTCAGAAGGGGCATTCATGTTCGTGAATACTGGGAGTGCAGGGACAGAGCCACAGTCAAACTTCTATGCATTAAGGTTATCAAAGAACATAATGGGTGTTACACAGGGCTTAACCTACACAGGTAAGGAATACCAGGATGGAAGAACAAGGGTGATAACCCTTGATGGTTCATATGTGGCAGGTGCAAATGACATTCTTTACCAGATTTCCTATGGAGATTCATGTGGAATTGGTGGTCTTGCAGAGTATTTCAACTTTAGAAGGTTCAGCAGGGATATGCTTGCAAGTTTTTACTTCAGGAACATTGAGGAGGATTACAAAATAGGTGAGGTTGGTTATGTGGGACAGAAAGGCATATCAACTGGCGGTGTTGTTGGTAAACTCTTTGTGAACAAAGGGCCTTTTAAAGTCTGGGGTCTTGGTATTGGTTTTGGTTCTGGTAAAGAAGTTTACCTTGAAAACTTCTCAAAGGTAGGGTTTGGCTATATTTTCTTCAATACATGGAACAACTGGAACTTTTCTGCGCATGCAAGTGGTGGTGAGGCATGGGAGGATACTTCAACAACGGGTGCAGAATTTAAATATATAAATAAGGAATTTGGGCTGAACCTCAATTCTGATTGGTCAAAACCTGTTGCCTTTAGTTCATGGCTAAACCTCTCCTATGGTTTCAACTGGTATGCATGGCATAGTGGATATATGGCAAATGGAGGAGTGTATATTGGAATAAAACCAGTCCCATCAATAAGCATGGGTATAAGCAACAAGGTGGATGCCTGGTGGAGTGAGAGCACCTATGGTGTCTCACTCCTTGATAAGAACAATATTGAGGACCTTTACTACACAATAAGACCTGAAATCAACATCCACAAAACAACAAAACTTGAATTCAGTCTCAGGGGTGAAGTGGTCTGGGAGATGGATTCTGGAAGGTTTATCAGCTATGTTGTCAATCCCCTAATCTCCTATAACTTCTCCCCCAAATCATGGGTCTATCTTGTTTACATGCTCCAGAAGGAATACGACGGTTCAACCTACCAGACAATTGACCAAGGTGCAGTCTTCAAGGTGAGATACCTGCTTTATTTCTAAGGGAGGGATTATGGATGAGAGATTGAAGGTTTTAAGGATGCTTGAGGAGGGCAAAATCACTGCTGAGGATGCTGAGAGGCTTTTAAGGGCAATCCATGGTTTGAAATCATACAGTGCAAAGGAGAATCTGGATACTGTGGAGATACACCTGAAGGCAGCAAACGTAAGGATTTTTCAGAAGGGGGATAAACTCCACGCCGACTATGAGGGATACTTCCATGTGGACAAAAGGGAAGGGCTTACAGTTGTAAAGTTCTCCGGTGATGGTGAAATAACCATTCCAGAAAAGAGCATGCTTGACCTCTATATCAAGGCGGGGAATGTTGTGATGAATATAAGACAGGACTTCAGGATATATAATAAAATGGGTAATGCAGAGATAACCATTGAAAAGCCTGTTAATGCCGAGATAAAGAATAGACTTGGTAATGTGGAAATCACATATGAGTGTGAACCCTCTGCAGAATTTGAAGTAAACAACAACCTGGGGAATGTTGATATACCAGAATTCAAAAAGGGGGACAAAAAGGTAGTGATAGAAAACAAACTGGGTTCAGTAACCATTGAAAGGAGGTAAATATGGTACTTGGAATCATGCTTGT
>QNDZ01000250.1 GCA_003646055.1 bacterium | reverse complement strand
CCCATTATAAACCAGGGGGTTGATACCCAGAACAATTTTTTATAGGTGGAGATAGATAGACCCCCAAATCTGGTTGCAATGGAAATTCCCATTGAAGAGTCAGAATAGAGGGCACTCATCTGGCGTGTGTTGTTTCTGTATGATAAAACCGCTTTGAAATATGATGTATCAGATATAGCCTGATACCCCCCATCAAAAATGATATGACCATACCTTCTCTTCAGGTATCCACCCATGGATTTCCTTTCACCATTGGAAAATTCAAAACCACTGAGATAATCATCCCCATGGAATTGATTTATAAGGAAGTGTTTTTCAGGTGAGAAAAGGCCTCTTGTGGTGCAATAAACAGTGTCAGGGAAGAGTGATCTTTGATTCCCAGTATAGATAATCCCCATATAATGGTTTCCGTCATTGAAAAAACCATCTGCTGAGTAGAAGGGGACATCAATCCATGGAACCTGGATTTGGAGAAGTTTCATTGCAAGGAAAATCACTGAATACATTCCACCACCCCCTTCAATATCTTTTTCAGGAATCTTCTGGATGAATATAGAGGCGTGAGTTTTATTTCAACTGTGTATTCTCCAGGAGGAACATACTTCCCGTGCCTATCTGTGCCATCCCAGACAATGTAGTGTTTACCTGGTTTGAGATAATGGGACCAGAAAAGCCTCTTAACAAGTTTTCCATCCTTTCCAAGAATGTTTATCCTTGCCCTGCACGGCTGGGTGGTGAAGTAGTATATGGTTGTTCCATTGCCAGGTTTGAACCTTGATGGCCTTATATCCCTGAGCCATCCATCAACCCCAACCCAGAAGTACTGCACACTCCATGAGTCAAGCACAAACACCTGTCCAAATCTCCTCCATATGGTTATGCCTCTGGGATAGAGAAATTCACCATCACCCTTTCCTTCATGACCAAAGGAGGTCAGATAGTTAAGTTCAGGGTCAAATATGTGGATGCAATGATTTTTGCTGTCCGTTATATAAACCTGGCCGTAGAAATCGGTTGCTATGTATTCAAACCTTGCACTATCAAGACCCATCTCCGTGTACTCCACATTCCTTATGGGTGTTCCATATGTGGTTAGAAGGTTTATCCTCTGTTTGCCATTGTCTATCACGTACAGATAGTCCTTTTTAAGTCTGTAGAACCTGTCCTTAGAGGAGCGGGCGAAAACACCTGTGGGTCTCACAAGCCCTTTTATCTCCCTGAGGTATTTGCCTGTGGTGTCAAAAACCTGAACCCTGTTGTTCAGCCTATCCGTTACAAAAATTTCTCCCTCATCTGTTTCACTCACCTGCACAGGGTCGTTGAAGTATCCTTCAAGTATCCCGAATTTTCCAATAGATTTCCTGTATAGAAGTTTTTCACCATCAAAGAGCAGTTTCACCACCCTGTTGTTGTTTCTATCAACAACAAAGACATTCCCGGATAGGTCTCCAGTGATACCACAGGGATTCCACAGGGCACTGTCCCTGACACCTGAATACCCATACATTCCCAGAGCTGTGAATCCTATGTTGTATATTATCTGGTCTTTACCACTGTTCACAGCAAAGACAGTGAGTTCGTCGTCGTCTGCAAATGTCTTTGGATTGTCAAGGAATGGAAACTTTACTGCCCAGATGCCCTCTGTTCTTGATACTTCAAGTTTCCTGCCTGTGAGAAGCGCAAGATAAGAGGGTGTGCCTCTGTGTATTCCCATTGTATGACCAAAGGGTGGATAGACAAGGGATGTCTGCTCAAGGGTTATCAGAAGAAGAAGCACGGGACTCTAAAAGGAATGATATTAAACTCAGGATTATTCCAATTGTAACTGCACTGTCTGCAACATTGAAGGTTGCAAACCTGTATCCTCCAAGACCAACATCAATAAAATCTGTTACTGCATGGAATATGAATCTGTCTATCAGGTTGCCAACTGCACCACCTATTATCAGGGACAGGGAGACCAGAAAAAGTTTTTCATGGGACTTGTAAAAGAGGTAGCAGACAAAGACAAAGGCAACGAGGGTTAATATCAATGAGACAGTTGGACCACCAACATTTATTCCAAACACAGCATTGGGGTTCATTCTATGGATGAACCTGAGGAAATTACCCCATACCTTCACAATTTCTCCATAATCTATATTCATCCTTACAAGGAGTTTTGTTGTCTGGTCAAGGATTATAACAAAAAGGGATATAAAGAGGAGAAGGTATTTTTTCTTTCCTTTCATGAGGCTTCCATCTGTTCAGAGCACTCCTTGCAGTATCTTGCATATGGGATTGCCTCAAGCCTCTCCCTTGAAATCTTCTTCCCGCAGTTCTCACATATCCCGTATGTCCCCTCATTGATTCTTGTCAGGGCAAGGTCTATCTCCCTGAGCGTCTCAACAAGGTTGTCAAGCACAATACTAAGGCTCTCTTTGGAACTCTCGTCCGTTCCCAGTTCAGCCATGTGGTATGGATGGGAGTTTTCTTCAACCCCACCATTTGAACTGGACTCTCCAAAGGTCTCGTCAAGGAGTTTTATCTTTTCAACAATGGATTTTCTCTTTTCCCTCAAAAGTTTCTCAAAGTGTCTCAGGTCAGTTATCTTCAAAGTCACCCTCCTTGATTACGGTTACACATTTCTCACAGAGGGTGGGGTGTTCTTCATTTTTCCCCACACTCTCTGAGAATACCCAGCACCTCTCACACTTCTGGCCTGATGCCTTCACAATCCTGTAACTCCCATACTGCCCCTTCAATGCAAACTCACCATCCCCCACATCCCCAATCTCAACCTGTGAGACAATGAAGATTTCAGGGAGATATAGTGAGTATTTTTCAAGGAGTTCCCTG
>QNDZ01000249.1 GCA_003646055.1 bacterium | reverse complement strand
GTGCAAGGTATATTCCTGGTACATCCCTTGATAGATACATTGTTGTTGTCCACTTCCTTGTTGATAGTATCTCAGGTGTTCCCGAGTTCATTTCAGGAAGGATGGTAGTAAATTCTGGGGATGGCGAGGTTGAACTTGAGGTGAGAAGCGACGGTGTTTATTATGGTGATACATGGGTGGGTAGTGTTGAACTTGGGTCATGGAATGTTATTACCTTCATTATAGATAAACCTGCAAATACCCTATCCATTCTCAGTGGTAAGAGCAAGGTGGACATAGTATTTGAAACAACCACTGAAGAGGCTGGCATATACTTCCTTGCTCCCTCTAACGCAGGGTATTCCTATTATGTTGATGATGTTTACCTGAAACCCATGTTGTTTGACCTTGCTCCTCATACCTCAAACAGGAGACAGATTTACCTTTCTGCCTCTGACGGGGTTTATTTATACGACAATGCTACTTCAACGTGGGATAAGGTCTTTGATAGAACAGGGTACAACAAGTATTTGAGGGCAGCACCAAAGGGTACATACTATGCCCTTCTTGACCCTGAGACACACACGATCTTCTATTCATCAGATGAGGGTAATAGCTGGAGTGATATAACAGGCACTCTCCCAGATACAATTGATTTCAATGACATAGCTCTTGATGACAGTGGTTATGTATATCTTGCAACATCAGATTACCTCTACAAGTATGATGGTACATGGCACCATCTCACCAATGGCTTCACCACATACTCCTTTGACGACCTTGTTAAGGATGTTAAATTTGTTGCGCCATTGAATACTGATACTATATACGTTGCGAATAAGAATGGAATTTATGCCTCATTTGATGCAGGTGCAAACTGGGTTGAATGGAACAACGGTGAACTTGGCGGGGATTACACATCTGGTTTTGCAGATTCCACTGCGTTCCTTGCAAGTATTATGGTGGGCGATTCAGGACTGATAAAACTGGTTAATGACTATCTTGGTTCACTTCCAGATGTTGACAAGGATGGGGCTGTAAATCTTCTTGTGATGAATATACTTGACGAAGACCAGAGTGGTAATACAAGATGGTTTATGGGTTATTTTGACTATCATAATGAGATGGTGATGGATACTGCTTCAAATCCTTACTCAAACCACATGGAACTCTTCTATATTGACAACTATAATCTTGTCAACAATACATCAGAAATGGTTAAAACACTCACAGAGCTTCTTACAGAAATGGTGGCTTGGTGGTTGGACCCCGACGAGGAATCCTGGCAGAACAACATGTTCAGCAACTTTATATACAACACCTATCTATATGGTAGTGGCTCCAATCCAGATACCTTGAAACTCAACTGGAGTATTCTTGGTGAGCCTATTAACAGTAATACCAACACCAGTTTTGCCTTCATAATGTATCTGAGAGACCTGTATGGCATGGACTTCCCCAAGAAACTGGCCAATGCCAAGGGTTATAAGATTGTTGATCCCATGACCGGGAGAAGGGACTCAATCGTTCTTCATGGTGTTGAGGCGCTTGATACGGTTCTTGTGAGAGAGGGTTCAAGCTTTACGTCTGTTCTCAAGGAGTTCTTCACAAGGGAGTTCAAGAAAAGCCTCTCCCCTGATACCACAGCCTCCCTTCCATACATTGAAATAACCTCAAAACTTGGAAGACCTGATGGTATGGGGCTTGTTAATCCGCTCAGTTATTATTCTGCAAAACTCTGGAACTTCAACAGGGACAGGATTGTTAACAATGACTTTGGTGATACCCTTATGTTTAACGGTGCTGATAACAATGACTTCAAACTTGATGTCTATTATTACCATCAGGATGGCACATACGAAGAGGTCTCTGTTGATCCGCTTCCAGAGGGCAATCTTTATCCAATAGACCTTGTGAAGGCTAAGAATGACACGACAATATCTGTTGTATATGTTCTTATAACGGAGACATCCACCAGAGGAACTGACCCGAGTTATGGATATTTCCTTATTGAAACAGACCTTGCAAAGGACACAACGGTTGATGTGGGAATTGTCCAG
This sequence comes from bacterium, assembly GCA_003646055.1. Taxonomy (GTDB): domain Bacteria; phylum Hydrothermota; class UBA3072; order UBA3072; family B12-G15; genus B12-G15. The sequence goes on along the minus strand of QNDZ01000249.1, from coordinate 804 downwards.
TCACCACTTGCACCAATCTATGCCAAGTTTTATCTCTATTCAAATCGTATCCTTTACAAGGATGTTGGTGTTGAAACACCTTCTCTGATAATGGACCAGGATACAATTGCCTTGAATCTCACTGGAACGAGGAATTCGTTCAGGTATTACACGGCTGACATAGTGCTTCCAACGGATATTGGTGAGTCTGGCAAACCTCTTTATGTCTATGCAGAGGATGGCGCAGGCAATACCTATTGTGATACCCTGATTGTGAAAACCTTTTACTCAACTTCAACAAACAGAGTGTTTGCACTTGGTAATGCAGAAATTATCGCAACAGAGGATGGAAGGATTACAACCATATCGTCCAGAAAAGGTGTTTTTGTCAACTTCACCATGGATAAGGTCTCCCTGAGGCTGCCTATAAATGGTGTTGAAAAGCCTGTTGTAGCAAAGTTTACCCCGGATGGCTGGGAACCTGTTGGTGGTGTAAAAGAGGGTGAATATATGTCTGTCACTATAGCTGAACCTGGTTATTACCGTGTAATAAAGGGTGAAGATGACCCAGTGGAAGACATTAAATACGCTGTTTCCTTCATTGGAACAAACATGCTGAAGGCAGGAGCAATAGTTAAGTTATCCATACCAGAAGACGCAAGAGTACTGGTGAACATAATAGATGCAACTGGTAGGATTGTTAAAACACTTCACAATGGTGGGTTAAACAGGGGTATCCACTACATGACCTGGAATGGGGATACGGAAACCGGAACAAAAGCACCCAGTGGAGTATACTTTGTCATCGTGACAAGCGATATGGGG
>QNDZ01000248.1 GCA_003646055.1 bacterium | reverse complement strand
TATATCCTCCATAACCACACCCTCAATCTCTTCGGGTGTTATTATCTCACCATTTGACTTCCCAAACCATTTTATCTTCCTTCTATCAGTAACCCTTTCAACAACATGGACAATCTGACCCTGGTTCATCTCAAAAACAAAGATTTTCTTCACACGGTCTGATATTTTCCTTATCTGGGTTTCAGGGAATGGGAAAAGAACTCTTGGCCTGAAAAGTCCAATATCTACACCCTTTTCCCTGAGTTCTTCTATTGCTTCCCTGGCAGACCTTGATACAGAGCCAAGGGCAAAAATCATATAATCTGCCTCTGGATATACGATTTCTACATCCGCAATTTTGTCTCTGTTCCCCGTTATCTTTCTTATTATCCTCTCTATCAGTGCCTTAACCTTCTCAGGGTTATGGGTTGGAAAACCTGTTTCATCATGGGCAAGACCAGTGGTATGATACCTGTACTCTGAACCATAGGCTGCCATTGGAGGAACATCCCCTTCCTTAACTTCGTAAGGAAGATATTCCTCAGGTGGACCATCAGGTGTCTTCCGGTAAACCTGCTCAACTGTTTCAGGGAGTTCAACAATCTCCCTCATATGTCCGATTATCTCATCTGAAAGTATAATTACAGGTGTCCTGTATTCTTCAGCAAGGTTGAATGCCTTCACGGTGAGATAAAAACATTCAGAAACAGAATTGGGATATATAACAATCAGGTCGTGGTCTCCATGTGTGCCCCATCTGGTTATAAGCAGGTCACCCTGAGAGGGGAACGTTGGTAGACCCGTTGAAGGGCCTCCCCTCTGAACATCAACAAAAACAGTTGGTGCTTCAACCATAACAGCAAATCCAATGTGTTCCTGCATCAGGGAAAGACCTGGACCACTTGTAGCAGTCATGGCCTTTGCACCAGCAAGTGAAGCACCGATGATAGCACCAGCACTGGCAATCTCATCCTCCATCTGTATAAATCTTCCACCCCTCTTTGGCAATTCCCTTGATATGTACTCTGCTATGTCAGAAGAGGGAGTGATGGGATAACCTGCAAAGAACTTAAGCCCTGCCTCAATCGCACCCTGTGCAATTGCCTCATTACCACTGAAGAGTCTCTTAGCCATCAACCTCTCCTGTATTTTTCAGGACCGCTCTCATATAAGTTGTTCCCATGGGCATCAATTGCCACAATCAGAGGAAGATCTTCAACAACCAGTTTCCTGACTGCTTCTGGTCCAAGGTCCTCATAGGCAACCACCTCTGCTTCTTTTACTGACTTTGCTATAAGTGCTGCTGCACCACCTATTGCTGCAAAGTAGATTGCATGATTCTTCTTCATGCTTTCAATAACCTTCTCACCCCTTGGTCCCTTTCCTATCATACCCTTTAGCCCTATGTCCAGAAGTGCAGGTGTGTATGCGTCCATCCTGTAACTGGTTGTAGGACCTGCTGAACCTATAGGCTGGCCTGGTTTTGCTGGTGCAGGACCAACATAGTAAATAACAGCACCATTTATATCAAAGGGAAGTGCCTCACCCTTCTCCAGTGCCTGTATAAATCTCTTATGTGCTGCATCCCTTCCCGTGTATATAACCCCGCTGAGAAGAACATTGTCACCTGCCCTTAAAGACATAACAACCTCTTCTGTAAGTGGTGTTTTTATTCTTTTGACCTCTTCCATCTTTCCTCCCTTAAATAATTGCTTCTTTGTGCCTTGCAGCGTGGCACTGCATGTTAACGGCAACAGGCATACTGGCTATATGGCAGGGATGGGTTTCTATATGAACCGCAAGCGCAGTTGTTCTTCCACCAAGCCCCATTGGGCCAATACCGAGTTTGTTTATCTCTTCAAGGATTTCGTCCTCAAGTTTTGCAAACCTGGGGTCAGGGTGGTGCGAATCAACAGGACGTAAGAGTGCCTTCTTTGCAAGATAGGCAACATGTTCAAAGGTTCCACCAATTCCAACACCAACAATCACTGGAGGGCACGGATTACCACCTGATCTTCTAACCCTATCCACCACAAACCTTTTAACCCCCTCTTCCCCATCAGCTGGCACCATCATTTTTACTTCACTCATGTTTTCTGAACCACCACCCTTGGGAGCAAAGACAATCTTTATCCTATCCCCTGGAACAAGCCTCAGGTGGATGATTGGAGGGGTATTATCCTTTGTGTTCTTTCTTTCAAACAGAGGGTCATCAACTATGGATTTTCTCAAGTAGCCCTCCCTGTATCCCTGCCTCACACCTTCGTATATTGCCTCTTCAAAACCACCACCTGTTATTCTAACATCTTCACCCATCTCAATAAAGAAGACTGCAAAACCCGTATCCTGACATATGGGCATCTTTTCATTTGCAGATACCTCATGGTTCTTCAGGATGATGTCAAGTATGTTTCTGGCGACCTCTGATTCTCTTTATCCCTGAACTCAATGATTTTCTGGCGCACATCATCAGGGATATAATAGTTTGCATCCATGCACAAATCCCTGACAGTGCTTACAAGGGTATCAAATTTTACCTCTCTCACTTTAGCTCTCCTCCTTTGGATTTATAAAAATTGCAAAATCTGGACAGTGATATTCACACTGAAGACACCCTATACACTTATCCTCATCGGAAACATCCACCTTCCTGTCATCCCCTATGAAGAGAATATCCACTGGACACAAAACAACACATATCTCACAACCTTTACACCACTTCTTATCAATCCGAACGCTATATTTTTTTGTCATCCCAGAACCTCCGCAAGGAGGGTTTTAACTTCCTCAGGTATCCTTGCAACCCTGACACCTGCACTTTCAAATGCCTTTATCTTGTCTTCAGCAGTTCCAGTTCCACCAGAGATTATAGCC
>QNDZ01000247.1 GCA_003646055.1 bacterium | reverse complement strand
GCATCTAACAAGTGTGGGTTTCCCAATCTTCCAGTGGGTTCTTCTCTTTCTCACCCTTGCCTTTGATTGTCTCTTCTTTGGTACTGGCATATCATCCCTCCGTTTTTATTTCAAGCAGTTTAGCCCATCTTGGGTCTATCTCTTTCTCTTTGTTCTTTACATGCTCACAATCCCCTTTATTGAGATTGTGACCACAAACAGGGCATAGACCCCTGCAATCTTCCCTGCAAAGAGGCTTCATGGGTATGGCAAGGAGGATGGTGTCATGAAACAGTGGCAAAAGGTCTATATGGTCCTCAATGATGTAGTATGTATCAAGGTCCTCACCTTTAAGCCTTATCTCCCTTGCCATCCTTTCACTGCCCCTTCTGAAGATGTAATCCATCTTCTCCTCATACTCCCTTTCAAACTCCTCAAGACACCTTGCACATTGATGTCTGAGCTTGAAGGTCAAGGTACCTTTCAGATTATAAGTACTTCCAGTCTTTCTGATTTCAACCCTTGCCTGCCCCTTTCCAACCATCTCCTCAACATCAACATCCCTGGCAGTAAAGTTAACAACCCTCTTAACCTCACCAGAGGCAAGCTCTCTAAGATATACCCTGAACATAGGGATAGTATAGGATTATCAGGGGAGTTGTCAAGTGGGAGATTGGATGGTCGTGAACCTGTGAACGCTCGGCACTCAGTACTGTGAAAGATACTGGACAGCACGTAGGTTCATTGCATCACACCCTTCACACCCTGGTGTTTCCATTATCCCGGGAAGTGTAGAAAAGTATTCATCCCTGAATATATTGATAAACCCTAATGCACCAATGTATCCCCTCCCAATATGATAGTGTCTGTCAACCTTGCTTCCAAGAGGGGTCATTGAATCGTTTAAATGAATCAATTTTAATCGGTCTATGCCTATGTGGTCATCTATTTCTTTCAGCATATCCCTGAATTTATCCTCCCTTCTCAAGTCATACCCTGCTTCAAATGCATGCGCAGTATCAAAGCATAAACCCATATCTGGAAAGTCTTTCATGATTATACCCATATCCTTAAACCTTGAATAGCAGGTGTTCTCAAGAAGAATCATAATTGTTCTATATTTAAGCCTACTCAGTGTATCCTTCAAAAGTTCAACCTCTCCACCCTTTACACCAAGGTGGATTATAAAGTAATCACCCCCAAGTGCTTCAGCACGCTCAATCTCCTGATTTAAGGCATCAATAGACTTCTCCCTCAAATCCTTCTTGGGTGTATTTATCTTCGGAAGGTAGGTGGAATGAACCACAACAGGTGAAAGGTCCTTCTCCTCCACCCTGATTTTAAACCCCTCAACATCATCCTTATCCAGGGGTTTCTTTTTCCAGCCCCTCGGATTTGAGGGGAATATCTGGAGGGTTCCACACCCATCAGGAACCCTATCTGGAACCTTTGAAAATCCTCCACTAATGGAGATGTGAAATCCAAACCTCATTTATGCCCTTTATAAACTCCTCTGCCTTTCTCTTCAACTCCTCAATGGTGCCATTGTTCTCAATTATGATTACATTCTCTCCATTATAATTATCTATACCTTCCTGGATTTTTTCAAGTCCGTTGATTATCTCGTCTGGAATCCCCCTTTTTCTTAAATTCTCTTTCCATCTATTTGACTTCAAAAGAACCACCCTGTAAAACCAATCACCTATCCCCCACTCTGGTATGAGTGCTGCATCAACAGCAATTGGTCCATCCTGAACCTGCTCAATTCGTTTCTTCAGTTCCTCAAGCAGTGCTGGATGCACAATTCTGTTCAGGGTTTTGAGCTTATCTATGGATGTAAAAACCACACTCCCAAGTTTAGCCCTGCAAACCTCATTATTCTCAAAAACACTATTCCCAAAGGCCTTGAGTATCCCGGTCTTTATATCATCCCGCTTCAGCAATTCCCATCCAATTCTGTCTGCTTCAATAATCTTCCATCCATGCCTTTTCAGGAACGAACAGAACTGGCTTTTACCTGAACCTGCCCTTCCTGTGATACCTATAACCAGTTTTTTCATTTTTTAAGGTGGAATGCGTCAGGAAAAATCTCTTTGAATTTCACAGTTTTTGTCTCACCCTTTTTGTTTATAAGAATTACATCAGGATTATCAGAGAATTCTGAAATCACCTGCCTGCATGCACCACATGGATAAACAAATTCATCTGAATCTGTAGCAATGGCAATTGCAGTAAACCCCTTTTCTCCTTCAAAAACTGCCCTGAATATGGCAACCCTCTCCGCACAGATTGTGAGTGAATAGGATGCATTCTCAATATTCGCTCCACAAAAGACCTTACCTGTATGGGTGAGAACACATGCCCCCACCCGGAAGCCCGAGTAGGGGGCATATGCCCTTTCTTTTGCCTGTATTGACCTTTTTACAAGTTCCTCAATCAGAATGTGTGTGTGCTTAGATAACCCTTAATGTTTCCAGCAAGGTCCTTTATCGCACCAGTTATCCTAACAGTGGTTCCTGCAATATTGTTGCCATCCACCCTTGAAACAACAACCACGGAGACAAGTTTCCCGTTGTACATAACCTCGCCCACCTGATATGTCAGCTGCTTTCCACTGGTTGCATAAATTGTTGCAGGGCCCACGGTGTTGTGGTCTATTGGCTCGCTGAAGTATATTCTACCATACACACCATCTGTCTCATAGTGGTCAATGCTGGGAGCCCTGAAGTCAATCTCAAGTGTGTCACCATTATGGTCTTGATAGTATGTCGTAAAAATATAATCAACGTATGGAGCGGTCTCATAAAGTTTATTTCCCTCTTCATCTGTAATCCCTGCATAAAGCCTCAGTATATACATATGATTCGGCTGGAATTGATCGTCTGGTTCAAAGAT
>QNDZ01000246.1 GCA_003646055.1 bacterium | reverse complement strand
TACAAAATGGGAAGATTTTACTTCCTGCCACAGGGTATGGAATTTGCAAGAAGGATTTACAAAAAGGCCATTGAAACAGAAGAAAAAAACTTTTTTATTGATGAGATAGGCCCACTTGAACTTGAGGATAAGGGATTTTCCCATATATTTAGGGATGCTCTTACTTCCTTTGAGAATATTTATGTTGTTGTCAGGGAATCATGCCTTGATGATGTAATCAGGAAGTTTGGATTGAATGAGTATAAACTTGTAAGAAAGGATGGTGGCATATGATAGACCTTACCATAAAAAGAGAGAACCTTGAAAGGACAATCAAAAGATGCAGAGAAAGAAACATTATTATTCCCACATTCAAGCAGATGAGAGACCCTTCCCTTATACTAGAGAAAATAAAGGAAGAACTGAAAAATATCGGTCTCTGGGATGTTCATCCAAGGAACCTGTTCAGGGTCACATGGAAGAACGAACCTGTGCCTTATGGAGGAGGGTTTAATGGTGTAAACTACATGGAACTTCCCTCTTCCCTTACTGGAGTGAAAGTAAGAATTATTGCGCTTGTTGGGAAATGGTTTCCAACAGGCTCACACAAGGTTGGAGCAACCTTTGCATGTCTTGCACCATCCCTTGTTACAGGCCAGTTTGACCCCACAAGGCATAAGGCGGTCTGGCCATCAACAGGGAATTACTGCAGGGGTGGAGCCTACATTGCAGCCCTCCTTGCATGTGAATCCGTTGCTATTTTACCAGAAGAGATGTCAAGGGAGAGGTTTGAGTGGCTTTCAAACATAGCAGGGGAGGTGATTGCAACACCAGGATGTGAAAGCAATGTGAAGGAAATCTTTGACAAATGCTGGGAACTCAAGAAAACAAGGGATGATATTATCATCTTCAATCAGTTTGACCAGTTTGGGAACCACCTGTGGCACTATTTTGTCACAGGAAAGGCCATGGAGGAGGTGCTTGAGATTGAGATAAAAGAGGATGAGGAATTTTCAGGTGTGGTGCTCTCATCTGGCTCATCAGGAACACTTGGTTGCGGTGATTACCTGAAGGAAATCTATCCCCATTCAAAGATTGCAGTGGGTGAAGCAGTCCAGTGCCCAACACTCCTCCTGAATGGCTATGGTGGACACAGGATAGAAGGTATTGGAGATAAACATGTCCCATGGATACACAATGTGAGGAACACTGATATGGTGATAGGGATTGATGATAATGATGCGGTCAGAATGATAAGGCTATTCAACGAACCTGCTGGAAGGGATTATCTTGTAATGCAAGGGGTTCCAGAGAAAACTGTTAACAATCTTGACCTCCTTGGTATATCATCCATCGGGAATGTGATAGGTGCCATTAAGTTTGCAAAGTACTATGAACTCACAGAGAAGGACATTGTCTTCACCGTGTTCACAGATTCAATGGAACTCTATGGCTCAAGGCTCAAGGAACTTGAAGAAAAATTCGGTAAATATACAAAAGAGGATGCTGCAAGGGACTATGAGAGATTACAGACCATAGGAATAGATTACATCCTTGAACCTGATTACTATGAGAAGAGGCGTATCCACAACCTGAAGTACTACACCTGGATAGAACAGCAGGGAAAGGAACTCTCTGAACTGAACGACCAGTGGTATAGATGGAAGGAGTACTGGGGCAGGATTCACTCCCAGGTGGACGAGATAGACAGCCTTATTGAGGACTTCAACAGGAAGGTGGGACTTATATGATACTGCTCAAAAACTGCCTGAAAATAGCCACATTCAACAGGAACCTTGATGAACTTTCAGGTTATGACATTCTGATTGAAGGAAACATCATAAAAAGAATTTCAAAGAACATAGAGGTAAAAGACGCAAAGGTTATAAACTGCTCTGACTATCTTGTGATTCCAGGACTGGTGAACACGCATCACCATTTTTACCAGACCCTCACAAGAAACCTGAGACCTGTTCAGGATGCAAAACTCTTTGACTGGCTCACATACCTCTACCCTATCTGGGCAAAAATAGACTCAGATGCAGTTTATCTCTCCACAAAACTCGCCACACTGGAACTACTGAAAACAGGGTGTACACTAACAACAGACCACCACTACCTTTACCCTTCCGGGTTCAATGGAGACCTGATGGGTATCCAGTTTGAGGCAGCACAGGAAACAGGTATCAGGTTCGCTCCAACAAGAGGAGCCATGACAAGGGGAAGGAGCAATGGAGGACTTCCTCCTGATGAGGTTGTTCAGAAGGTTGATGAAGTTATAAAGGACATGGAAAGGGTGATTGATAAATACCACAACCCTGAACCATTCTCCATGAAAAGGGTTATCCTTGCTCCATGTAGCCCATTTTCTGTTGAGGAAGATGGTATGCGGGAGACAGCAAAACTTGCAAGGGATAAAGGGGTCAGACTTCACACACACCTTGCAGAGACTCAGGATGAGGACAGATACTGTATGGAGAAATATGGGAAAAGGCCACTTGCCCTCATGGAAGAACTTGATTGGGTTGGAGAAGACGTCTTTTTTGCACACGGGATATGGTTCAATGATGAAGAACTGAAACTCTTAAAAGACACAGGAACGGGGATTGCACATTGCCCCACCTCCAACATGAGGCTTGGCTCAGGCATAGCAAGGATAAGAGAGATGATAGATATGGGTATAAAGGTAGGGCTCGGGGTTGATGGCTCTGCGTCAAACGACTCGTCAGACATGCTTGGTGAGGTGAGGAATGCAATGCTCCTCCAGAGAATCAAGTATGGAGAGAAGGGGCTTACAGCGAGAGAGGCACTTCTCCTCGGAACAAGGAACGGTGCAGAACTCCTTGGCTTTCCAGAAACAGGCTCCATAGAGGAAGGAAAGGCAGCAGACCTTGCCATATTTGACAT
>QNDZ01000245.1 GCA_003646055.1 bacterium | reverse complement strand
GTCTTTAAGGTTGTTCAAAATCTTTTATCAGGGAGGAAAAAATGGGAATGTGGATAGGAATAAATAGAAAGGCAAGGGTATGTTATGGTTTTGATGATATATCCCTTGTACCAGGAAAATTTACCATTAATCCGGAAGAGGTTGATATTTCAACCTCAATCGGGCCTATAAAACTTTCAATTCCAATACTTTCAGCAGCAATGGATGGAGTAACAGATACAAAATTCTCAATTGCATTTGGGAAAATGGGCGGGCTTGCAATACTTAACCTTATGGGGATATATACCAGATACCAAGACCCCTATTCCATTATTGAAAAGATAATATCAAGCCCGGAGGAAAAGGCAACTTCAATAATTCAGGATATTTATAAAGAGCCTATAAAAGAAAGACTTATAGGGGAAAGAATTGAGGAGATAAAGAAAGAGAAAGTTTTATGTGGTGTGAGTTGTATCCCTCAATTTGCAGAAAAGTTTGGTCCAATTGCCCAGGAAGCAGGAGCGGATATATTTGTTGTTCAATCAACAGTTACCACAGCAAGGCATCTATCAACAAAATACAAACCCCTAAATCTTGCTGATTTCTGTAAATCCATGAAAATTCCTGTAATTGCTGGAAATTGTGTGACTTATGATGTTGCTCTTGAACTTATGGAATGTGGAGTTTCTGCGATTTTGGTTGGAATAGGGCCAGGAGCTGCCTGTACCACCAGAGAAGTTTTAGGAATAGGTATTCCACAGGTCACAGCAACCTGTGACTGTGCATGGGCAAGGGATGTCTATTACAGAAAAACAGGCAGATATGTCTCTGTAATTACAGATGGAGGAATGGTAACAAGCGGTGATATATGTAAGGCTTTTGCTTCTGGAGCAGATGCTGTTATGATTGGTTCTGCTTTTGTAAGAGCAAAAGAGTCTCCTGGAAAAGGTTACCACTGGGGGATGGCAACATCTGATGAAAATTTACCAAGAGGGACGAGAATCTATTTAGGAGTTTCAGGCACACTTAAGGAGATACTTTTTGGCCCTGCAAGGGTTGATGATGGTTCGCAGAATCTCATAGGAGCCTTAAAACTCTCCATGGGATGTGTGGGAGCCAGAAATATAAAGGAGATGCAAATGATTGAGATTGCAATCGCTCCCTCTGTTAAGACAGAAGGTAAAATATATCAAAGTGCAAAAAAAGCAATGAGAAGTGGTCAGTGGACAATAAAGAGTACATAAAATGAAGGAATTTGTTCATCTTCACCTGCATACAGAATACAGCCTTCTGGATGGAATGTGCAGAATTGAAGAAGTTACAAAACTTGCTCACCAGTATCAGATGCCTGCTTTAGCCATAACAGACCATGGAAGCATGCACGGAGTGATAAAATTTTATAAATCAGCAATAAAAAACGGAGTTAAACCGATAATCGGATGTGAACTTTATGTTGCTCCAAAAAGTAGATTTGAGAAAAAAACGCACGGGATTAAAGATGCTTCCTTCCATTTGACATGTCTTGTGAAGGATTTACAGGGATATAAGAATTTGATGAAACTTTCATCTCTCTCCTATCTTGAAGGTTATTATTACAAACCGAGAATTGATAAGGAACTTCTTTCTCAATATTCAGAAGGACTTCTAATTTTAAGTGGATGTCTTAAAAGTGAAATCAGCCATTATATCCTGCAGGATAATATTGAAAAGGCGATGGAGGTTATTGGAGAATATCAGGATATTATGGGTAAGGAAAATTTCTATCTTGAGTTGATGGAAATAGGAATAGAGGAACAGAGGAAAGTTAATAGAGTTCTGGTTGAATTGAGTAAAAAAACATCTGCTAAACTTGTTGCTACAAACGATTGCCATTATCTGAAAAAGGAAGATTCTTTCTCTCATGAAATTCTTCTGTGTATTCAGACAGGAACACACCTTGAAGACCCAAAAAGGATGAGGCTATCCACCGATGAGTTCTATTTCAAAAGTCCTGAGGAGATGATTTCTTCCTTTTCTGAAATACCGCAGGCAATAAAAAACACTGTGGAGATAAGTGAGAAGTGTAATGTTGAACTTACATTTGGTAAATATTTCCTTCCTAAATACCCTGTTCCAGAAGGGAAAGATGAGAATGAATACTTAGAAGAACTTGTCTGTAAGGGATTGAGAGAAAAATTCGGTATAGAAGCCAAAGTTCCTCTTGAAAGTAAAAGCGATAATCCTGTGATAAAAAGAGTGGTTTATGAACTCGGGATAATAAAAAAGATGAATTTTTCAAATTACTTTCTCATAATTCAGGATTTTGTAAAGGAAGCAAAGAAAAGAGGAATAAGGGTTGGTCCTGGAAGAGGTTCTGCTGCAGGGAGTATTGTCGCATACTTACTTGATATTACTGAGATAAATCCTCTTCGTTATGGATTAATTTTTGAAAGATTTCTCAATCCAGCCAGAGTCAGTATGCCCGACATAGACATTGATTTCTGTGATAGAAGAAGGGAGGAAGTGATTCAGTATCTTCGGGAAAAATATGGCAGAACAAATGTTGCTCAGATTGCAACATTTGGAACTATGGCAGCAAGAGCAGTTGTCAGAGATGTTGGGAGAGCCCTTAAGATGAGTTATAAGGAGGTTGACAGAATTGCAAAACTTATTTCCCCTGATGTTGGAGTGAGTCTTGAAGAAGAGGTGATGAGGAATTCTGATATCAGAAATTTAATAGAATCAGATGAAAGAGTAAAACAACTTTTTGATATATCTCTTAAACTTGTTGGTCTTGCGAGACATGCTTCAATTCATGCAGCAGGGATTGTGATAACAGAAAGACCAATTCCTGAATATGCTCCCTTATTTAAAGGTCCAAAAGGAGAAATTGCAACACAATTTGAAATGGGAAGTATAGAAGATATAGGATTGTTAAAGAT
>QNDZ01000244.1 GCA_003646055.1 bacterium | reverse complement strand
GTGTTTTATTCTCTGTAAGGCTTCTACTCCTGATTCTCTCAGCAGCCATACTCAACCTGACCACACAGCCCTTTGATATGGCAGAGAGGCTCAACATACTTTTCAGGAGAGTACCATTTACAGGTGTTCGTGAATTCCCATTTCTTCTCTCCCTGTCTATGAGGTTCGTTCCACAGGTATTTTACGAGGGCAGGAGGATAGTGTATGCACAGAGGGCAAGGGGGGTGAATATGCCATGGGCAAAAAGAATCTTTTCCCTTCTTTTCCCCCTTGTTTATTCCTCCCTGAGAAAGGCTGAAACACTTGGTTTTGCCCTGAATGCAAGGGGGTATGTTCCTGGTGAAATTCCATCACCTGTTTACAGGAGAGGATTTTTACTGGGTGATATTCTTCTCTCAATCTATACCATTGCATTATTAACCCTTATAATCCTCATATGAGAAATATAAAGATTGTTGTTGAGTATGATGGAACAGACTTTTCAGGCTGGCAGTATCAGCCAGACAGAAGGACGGTACAGGGAGAGATAGAGAGGGCAATACTGCATATAACAGGTGAGGATGTAAGGGTGAAGGGTTCTGGTAGAACAGACGCAGGTGTGCACGCACTGGGTCAGGTTGCAAACTTCACCTTAAAATCACGCATAGGCCTTGAAAAATTAAGGTCGGGTATCAATGCACTCACAGGTGAGGATGTGTATATTCAGTCCATTGAAGAGGTTTCTGAGGAATTTGATGCGAGGTTTTCAGCAATTGAAAGGGTTTATAAATACTTCATATTTCCTGGCCATTCTCCAGTGAGGAGGAGATACGCATGGGAGTTTGACAGACCACTTGATATGGAGATTATGAAAAAGGCCTCCAGTTTTTTCCTTGGAGAGAAGGACTTTACAAGGTTTGCAACAAAGGACAGGGGGAAATGCACAATCTTCACATCAAGGATTGATAGGGAAGGGGAGTTCATTGTCTATACCATCTCCGGGAACAGGTTTCTCAGAAGAATGGTGAGGGGTATTGTAGGAACCATTGTTGGTGCTGGTATGGGTAAATTCTCTCCTGAAAGGATAAACGATATTTTTGAAGGGAGAATGAGGAGACCAGCAGTTGCACCACCCCGTGGTCTATTCCTCTGGGAGGTGAAGTATTAAAAGACTTATAATCCTTCCGGTTGTTTTTCTTGTTATAAACATAATCGGAATTAACAGGAGCCCAATTGCAGGTATTGATGAGGCGATGCTTTGTGATGTTGCAAAAAATCTTGCATTTGAAGGCAGATTTGGAACAGATGTTTTTGGCAATGTATCAGGGTTTCCACATGCCTATTACTGGCAACCACCACTGTATCCCCTTATAATGGCAGGGGTTTACAGGGTTGCTGGATTTGGTATGCTCCAGACAAGGATACCTGGATTGATTTTTGGAGCAATGGCAATTTTTCTCTTGATGCTTCTTATTTACAGACTCACAGGGGATATGTCCTCTGCATTTGTTGCAGGTTCAATACTTCTAATTGACCCTGTATTTATCCAGACATCAAGGGCAGGGAGGATGGACACCCTTGCAATCATGCTTATCCTGCTTGGATTGTACATGTTGATTGTGAAGAAGAGGGAGTTTGTTTCAGGTGTGTTCATCGGGCTTGCAGGCATTACCCATCCAATTGTAATAGAGGTTTTCCTTGCAATTGTTTTGCTAATTTTTATTAAAGAGGGTTTTGTGAAAACTGTTAGATTTATCTCTGGTACGTTTATCCCTCTCATTCCATGGATAATCTATATCCTGATTCACCCTGATTACTTTTCCAGTCAGTTCCTCATGCATGGGATTTACCATATAAAGGCAGGATTTTTTTCATCAATATTGGGAGAATTAAAAAGATACATCCATGCATACAGATACGCTCCCCTTATCCCATTAATTTACCTCATGGTTATCATCACTGCCCTGAAAAATCCCCTGAAATATCTATCATATATCATTTTGTTCAGTATTCCACTTATCTTCAATACATTCCTCATGGTGAAGGGAATGGGATACTACACCCTTTATCCAGAATTAGGGTGTTTGCTCCTTACAGGTTTTGTGGTGAAGGAGTGGAACAGGAAAATAATAAAGAAGGTTGTCCTGCCTGTGCTTATCCTCACAGGATTATTCACCATGGGTTCAAGGCTGTATATAACAATTTCACAGTGGCATGAGAGGGATTATACACTAATTTTTAGTGAGTTAAAGGACATAATCAAATTAGGTGACTATGTATGGGGACCGGGTGAGGCCTGGTACGGAGTGATTGAAGCGGGGGGAAGACTCCAGATAACAGGGGACATTGACCCAGAAAGGCACAGGGTGGTGATTGTAAATCCCTGGGCATATGATATAGAAGATGTTTACATTCCACCTGAATACAGGTTTGTCCGCCGCATTGGTTCAGCCATACAATACCCCCGGCTCTACCTCATCCTTAATCCTGAGAATAGGATGTATTTGATGGATGTATACACCCGCTCCAGGGACGGAGTTTGACTTTTTGAGAGTTTTCCAGTCAATAAAACCCCTTGATACCATATAAATAATTCTATAAGATATGCATATGGGGAGTAAATGAATAGACATTTACCCTGCAGGGTATCAGCATCAATCCGGGAGGAGGAAATAGAGACATAGAAAAACCTTTGAAAGGAGGAAGGTATGAGAAGGATAATGTTTGTATTGGCTTTTATGATTGGGATTTGTTTATCTGGGGAGGCAAAGGAATCAGGTCTAAAACTTATCCCGGTGTATGAAAAAACTTTTGAAGACACAATAGTGGATGTGATATTTGATACAGTGACAGTAACAGGCACTTGTCAAGAATTTTGTGTAAGTGCATAAGCCACCTTTTTTGTGTTTATGATTTCTCATATTCAGATTCAAAG
>QNDZ01000243.1 GCA_003646055.1 bacterium | reverse complement strand
TTGATTGAGGGATTCTTCAATGTCCTGAGTTTATCCATGAAGTAATTCCCCATCTCTATTGCCCTATCAGGAAGTTTTTCATCTATCAGGACATTGAGTGCCTCAATTGCAACTGCACTGCCAAGTGGATTTCCACCAAATGTTGAACCATGGTCCCCTGGATTGAAAACCCCGAGTATATCCTTCCTTGCAGCAACAACTGATACAGGGAGAATTCCACCGCTCAATGCCTTACCAAGGATTATCATATCAGGCTTTGCATCCTCCCATTCCCATGCAAACATCTTTCCTGTCCTACCCAATCCTGTCTGAATTTCATCCAGGATAAAGAGTGCATTGTTCTTTTCGCAGAGAGACTTAACCTCTTTAAGATAACCCTCTGGCGGGATTATGATTCCACCTTCACCCTGAATGGGTTCAATCAAAACACCTATGGTGTTCTCATTAAAGGCGTTCTTTATCGCCTCAATATCTCCATATGGAACCATCTTAAACCCAGGTGTGAATGGGCCAAATCCCTCCCTGTACTGCTCTTCGGATGAGAAGGATATGATCGTGATTGTCCTGCCATGGAAGTTGTTCTCTGCTACAATAATCTCCCCCTTGTACTTCTCCATTCCCCTGACAGTGTAAGCCCATTTCCTTGCAGCCTTAATTGCGGTTTCAACGGCCTCTGCACCTGTGTTCATGGGCAGTGCCATATCCATACCTGTAACCTCACAGACCTTCTTGAGGAACAGGGGGAGTTTGTCATTATGGAATGCCCTTGATGTGAGTGTCAATCTTGTAAGTTGCCTCTGTGCAGCCTTAACTATCCTTGGATGATTATGCCCCTGATTGAGTGCAGAATAAGCGCTGAGCATGTCCATATATTTCTTTCCCTCAACATCCCACACCCATACACCTTTACCCCTCTCTATAACAACTGGAAGGGGATGATAATTGTGTGCTCCAAATTCATCATTAATCTTTATCAATTCACCACTTGAAAGTTTTCCCATCTCACCTCCTTTTTTCCTGAAATCTATATTTAAAAAAAACAATGTCAAGGGAAAGGGATCTGGTTCTCCTGTAGTTTTTTATAAATCTCATTCTGATGCATCCCAATTTTTCTAAACCCTCTTATCAAACACATCACAACCCCTTTCTTATCAAAATCATTGAATGAATCGTACTGACTCATTAAACAGGCAAGAATCTTTCTTACAAGTTCTTTCTCTGAAGGTTGAACAACCCAGGAGTTCAGGGAAAACACACCTTTCAGGGAGTAAATGACATTCCTCCTGTAGTTTGAGGGTGGTTTTAGCATTAATATTTTCAGTCCTTCCTTTAATGCCTTCCCTATTTCTTTTCTTAAATCCAGATATAAAACATACCTCTTATAAATCTCCCATGCCTCTTTATCCACATTTTGTGGTTCTTTAATAATAAAATGAACAGTGTCTGAAATGATTTTGGTTATTCCATTCGTAAAACTTCTTAAAGATATTGAAAAGTAATATTCTCCTGGGGGAATGCATCTTTCTCCTTTTTCACCGTCCTTTACAAATTCATAATCCCCATAACTTACCAGGGGCAATCCAACAATGGATATTGGTTCAAAGGTTAAGGTTTCTCCAGGTTTCACCTGCACCACAGGAGGGTTATATTTCTTCCCTTTCTCCACTGCTATTGTCCCACTTACAATACTATGGTGAACCCTTTTATTAGAACTATTCCACATCACAGCATCTTCAGAATACAATTTCTTCACCAGTGTAATTTTTTCCATTAACTCCGCACCGTTGCCCTTATTTATAATGGTGAGCCCTACAAAGATATTTTCACCCACTAAATATTCGTTTTTATCCGTGAATAGATGAACATAAAGCACTGAGAGGATTATAAAAATCATTAATTACCTCCAGTTTTCAATGTTTATCCTGATTATATGACCATCATTCGCACCAAGATAAAGATACTCCTCTGTGACAAAGCACGAATAAACTTTTCCCTCTGTGGGTATGAAATAAATGTTCCATCCCCTCCCATTCCAGTGCATTATTATCTCCTCATAATAAAACTCCTCAAATTCATCCCAATTCCCTATCAATGCTATCCATCCATTGTCAGGAGCAAGTATCTCCATAAATATTGGGAAACAATAATTCATTAACATATACAATTCCCATTCCCCATTCCTGTATCTGTAAATGTGTCCAAGATATGGATAATTACCCCTCATACCTATGCCCCAGCCATCATCTGGTGATGAAAATCCAATGTAGGGTAAAAACCTTGAATACCCAAATCCTATGGTATCACATGGTATCGTGTCAATCTGAAATACTCCATTCTTATAGTGAATAACCACTGGTGGTGCTAAACTCTCATAGTTTGATATGAATACCTCTCCCCTGCCAACAGGCTCAAGCCCTGAAAATGGACCATACCCTGATGGAAAACCTATTACCGTATCCCATTTCCCACCATAATAGTGCCATAACCTGTGATAGTTTATCATACACCAGCCCTCTTCCCCATCATAAAACTTTATCCCTCCCCCATCTGATATGGTATCCCCTGTATCTATGGATAACTCCCATCCCTCACCATTGTAATAATATATCTTCCCATACCTCTCGTAACACCAGCCATGCCCCATATCAACAAAATATGCCCTGCTCACATGAACCCCTGTGTCTGGTGTCACCATCTCCCAGGTTAGACATCCATCCTCTGTCCTGTATACCCTCCCATTCACTACTATCCACCCCTCATTCTCATTGAAAAATTGCATCTTTATAACACCATTATCAGGAACTGAATATACCTCTTCCTCATATTCAGGATAGTAAAGCATTCCCTTATGCCCATTATCACAGGAAAATAGGGAGTTATAATAATTTTGTGTAAAATAGGGAAAGGTGTATTAT
>QNDZ01000242.1 GCA_003646055.1 bacterium | reverse complement strand
ATTTAATATAGATAGATTTGATGAGTTCCCTGATAATATAGACTTTTATCTTGAAAATACGAGGGTTTCTTTTGTCTTTTTCCCATTTTCTAATATAAAGCCCCTTGAGAACTTTGAAGGAATTATAATGGCATCTGATTATGATATTTTCTTGAACAAAATATACTCTGCAGGTAGAAGGATATTATGGAAAGACCCTTATGATGCAGCATTCCTGTATAAAAAATACAGGTGGGATATAGACAGAATAAAGAGAGATTTTGAAAGGAAGTTTACAGGTCAATCTTTTGAAATCTTTCAGGGTGCATTGTTAAGTTTTGATGATTATCCAGAAATTCCAGAGTGGGTGAGGAATACCCTTCTTGAACTGAAGAAAAATTTAGATTAGAAGTCAGGAGAGAATCTGATTTAATGTCTTCAGTATATTTTAAATTTTCCCTCCCAAAGTTGACAGGCAGGAGTATGGTTGTTATAATTAAATCTTCAGGAGGTGCGTTATGATTTTTTTAATTCTTGGTAATCTTATTCTTAATGGAGACTTTGAGAACTGGTCAGGTGGTCTGCCTACTTCCTGGGATGCGACATCTGCCATAACCATGACTGAAAATACCGATACTGTTTTTCATGGAGGTTCCTCCTGCAGAATTTATTTTAACTCAACAACAACCCAGAGGTTGAGCAATGCTGTTCCTTCAATCAGTGAAGATAGTTTATATGTTTTCACCTTCTTTGTTTTTGATAATGACCCTGCTGGAAGGGCAAGGGTTTGTGTGCTCTGGTATGGAAACGGTTCCTACATATCTGGATACTATGATGGGAGTTACTCAGTTGATAAACCATACTGGCAGGTTCTAACCACAGATACTTTGAGACCACCATCAGGTGCAGATTCTGCAGTAGCCCAGATCAGATTCTATGATGTTTCAGGTTCCTGGGATGGTGATGCTGTAATATACGTAGACAGGGCGGTTTTCAGCATGCCTTCCCATGAAGATTCAGGGGTTGTAATAAATGAGATTATGTATAATCCATCCACATCCCTTGGTGATGATAACTACTTTGAGTGGCTTGAAATTTACAATCCCAGTTCTGATACGGTCAATTTAACAAGGTGGCTTTTGTTAGATAATAATGGTTCGTTCATAATACCGGCTATTGAACTTCCTCCAGCAGAATACCTCATTATAACAAAAAACATGGATTCCCTCCAATCAGTCAGTGAGTATCAGGATGATATACTGAATGGAAATGACCAGGTAATCGGGAATATGACTGCTGTCAGTCTCTCCAATGGGGGTGAGGTGATATGGTTGAGAAATTCAGACTCTACACTTGTTGATAGTGTTCCCTATGATGACTCAAGCCCATGGCCAACACAGGCGGATGGATCTGGACCAAGTGCTGAACTCATTGACCCTTCATACGACAATACAAATGGAGCCAACTGGCTTGCATCCAATGAAACCTATGGGACACCCGGTGAGGGAAATAGTGTTTATGACCCTCCACCCTCAATTGGAAGGATATGGAGAACACCATATGTTCCTGAGGCGCTGCAACCTGATACCTTCCATGCAGTCATAACAGACAATGGAAGAGTTGACACAGCCATGTTTTACTACTGGTTAAGTTCAGCAGGATTTGATTCTATTCAGATGGAACAGGAAAGTGGTGACACCTTCAGGTGTGTGCTCAATGGACAGAATAGGGGTGTTAGGCTTGACTCCTTCTTCATAAGGGCGGTTGACAATGGAGGCAGGGAGAGTCTTTCCGATACCTCAAGGGGATTTTTCTGGGGAAGAATGGATATAATTGACCTGAGGGTGAATGATATAGATGGAAGACCCGTATATGGAGGATATGAGGCGATTGTTCATGGTGTAGTTACAGCAGGTGAGAGTACCTTTGCAAAAACTTACTTACATTTTTACATACAGGACTCCACATCAGGGATTGCATGCCACCACGATGGAGCAACCTATATCCAGTCTATACATCAGGGAGAATCACTAAAGGTTATTGGAACCATAACCAGTTTTGCTGGAGAGACAGAACTTGATTATGTTGGTCAATGGATAACAAAACTCGGTACAGGAACAGTTCCTCCACCAGAGACCATCAGTGTATCCCAGATGGGTGAGGCATACGAGGGCAAACTTGTCTTTATACTGAATGTGGATACGGCCTTTTCATCACCCTGGCCATCCGGCCAGAACACGCTTGATACAATCGTTGACATCAATGGGGATTCAGGCCATATATGGATAGACAGTGATACGGACATAGATGGTTGGGGACCTGATTGGATAACAAATCAGCATATTCAGGGCATTCTCAGGCAGTATGACACATCCACCCCTTATAATTCTGATTATGAAATATCACCCCGCGCCCAATCAGATTTTATATCAGCACTGCTAGCAATGAGGATAAATCTTTCAGCAATTGTTTCAGGAAATGTGGTGACCCTCTTCTGGGAATCAGAAAATGACCCATTATCATTCGCTGTACAGAAAAGAAAAAATGGAGAATGGAAGACAATTGAAACCCTTGCTGGGTACTCCAGGATGTGGAGAGGGAAACTATCTCAAGGATTCCATGTTTTAAGAATATCAGGTAACTTTGGAACAGAAAAGGTCTTCTCAAAATCCATCACAATAAAAACAGAAAACCCCTTTACTGTGAGTTTCTCCATCGGTATAAATAGGGTTGTTATTATGAATGGTACAGAAAAAGAGTTGCCCATTCAGATAATTGATATAACAGGAAGGGTTCTTCAGACAGCAATTGTTGAAAAGCAGAAGAGAAGGGTTCTGGAACTGGATTTTCTCCCTCCAGGGCTCTACTTCCTGAAAATTTCATCGGAACCTTCAGTAATAAAAAAGTTTTTTATTGTGAAATGAAAATCTCTATTGACAT
>QNDZ01000241.1 GCA_003646055.1 bacterium | reverse complement strand
TGCCTCTCCTTCTCTGGTGCTGTGATAAAATCAGACAGGTAAAACTCACCTCCGTAGTACTTCCTCATCTTCTCCCTGAATGAGGGCAGCACTGGAAAACTCTTCTGGAGCCAGAGGCTGTTGGCAATCTCTATTGTTGAAGCCCCCTTCATCCTCCTTATATCCTTTTCAAGGCTGTACAGGGCAAGGGAGAAATCAGAACCCGTTATACCCATAACTGCCCTCATCTCACCCTCTGTCTTCCCATGTGCGCCCTCATACACCATTCCCAGTGCAGTATAAATACTGTATGGTGAGATGAATACATTCCCATCCCCATCAATCCTTTTCATCAATTCAATCCCGAACCTGTTCATTGCCTCTCCAGCCATCGATTTATCCATGGGAAATTCTGCCTTCTGGAATAATCCTGTGAAAAGTATCAGGAGAACCATACCCACCTCCGTTTTTGTTATAGTATAATTTTTAATGCGTGCCTGTCAAACAAAAGGCTATTCCTTTATTATTCTTAACCTTGAGGAAAGTACCCCTCCATGTCCTGTATATAATGTAAACATTACCCCCTGTTTCGTCTTCTCCAGACCACCTTCAGAACTTGTTATTGTGTATATATCCTCCATCTCTACATTTCTGAACCCATCAAATTCTATCTCAATTGTTATATCCCCATAGGCATGTTTCACCCTGATTAAATCCTCCTGTATTTCTATATCTTCAGAATATGTAGCAAGTGGAATAATCACCTTTTCAGGTAACCCTTCCCCCTTTTCCCACTGGACATTGAAACCATGCTCGAAGAATGTGTATGTTTTCTTAAAGGATGGCGATGAAAATATTATTTTTTTATCCAGCACCTCCATGGTGAAACTATCTTCTCTTTCATCGGTTAAATCACAAAACATGCCCAATCTAACAGAGTCGTACTTCAGAAATCTTTCAAGGTCTTCATCCTTTGAGGTGATAACCTCATGTATGGTCTTCCTGCCATCAAAATTCCCCTTCATTCCGAGAAACCTGTGGTAAGCCTCCTTCCTCCTTGTGATTACATTCATCAAATTCACAGGGGGTTCTTTAATATCAAATTCAATCACCTTTCCTCCAGAGGGATGGAGTATAAGGTTGTATTTCCCCATCCTTATGATAGCCTCCTCCTCTCCATCAAGGTCAAAGTCCTCAATCAAAATACCTTCTCCATCAATCCCCCTCTCAGCCATAATCAGGTGCTGGTATATTGCCTGCCTAAGATGGGGAAGATACAGACCACCAAAAACACCATGCCAGTATGCACAGTTGCACTGTGCCTTGAAAAGGTCTATTTTTTCTTCAATCCCCCTTCCCCTGAGTTTCTCACTAACCATGAGCATCCTCTTATGCATGTGATTGGCCTCTGGATACTTCAGGAAGAAGTTTCTGAAAAATCCACCCTTTAAAAATTTCCTGATTGTTTTATCTGCATTTTTCTCAAGTTCTTCAAATTGTATTCTATCCTCTGTTGGCAAAACCCACTCCATCATTTCAGAATATGATGCAGTTGGCATATACACAGGTCCTTCAGGCTGAACCCCTTCAAGGGCATCTTTAAAGGTCAGGGTTTCAATCCATGGTGTACTTTCAATCCTTCTGAAAAATTCCTCAAGATAACCCTCTTCATACACCCTCTTATATGTCCCAGGCCATACCCCGAATTTCTCTCCGTCATCGGCAATTACTGCCAGACCTCCACCAATTGAGCCAAGAAACTCAATTGTCTCATCAATCTCTCTGAAGGGTATCAGATACCTTAATTTTTTGCTTATTGGGAAGATGAATAATTTTTCACCATTATGTTCTGTGAGAAAAAGATTGAAAATCCTCCCCTCTGGCACTCCACCTGACAGGAGATGGGCATCATCAACCACTGTGTATCTCATTCCTGCCTTCCTTAACAGTGAGGGCAGATGGGGTTCCCACACCCTCTCTGTAAGCCAGATACCAGCAGGTTCAAAATTGAACCTTTCCCTTATAAACTGATTCATCATCTGAATCTGCTGTACTGCGTCCTCTTCAGGAATGATGGGAAGGATGGGTTCATAAAATCCCCCTGACATTATCTCAACCTGCCCCCTGTCAACCATTTCCCTCACCCAATCCATAAGATAAGGGTGTTTCTCAATGAAGTATTCATAGAGGATACCTGAAAAATGAAGGGAAACCTTTACCCCTGGAAACTTTCTTATTGTTTCAAGCAATGGTTTATAGCACCTCTTTATGGCATCTTCAAGAACAAAATCAAAATTACCAACAGGCTGGTGGGAATGGAATCCTATGATGAAATTAACCTTATTCATCTACAATCCCTACATATGGAAGATTCCTGTACCTCTCTTTATAATCAAGACCATAACCGACAACAAATACATCAGGAATTTCAAAACCGCAATAATCAGGTTCAATCTCAACCCTTCTCTTTTTCTTCTTCTTCAGAAAAACACACGTCTTAACACTCTTTGCACCCTTGGCTTTTATATGGTCTATCAGGAATGAAAAAGTTCTTCCTGTATCAAGGATTTCATCAACCAGTATCACATCCCTGGCCTCAAGGTCTGTGAGAACCTCTCTTTCAAGGATAATCACATCCGGGTTCTTCTCTCCCCTGTAAAGAGAGACAACAACAAAGTCAAACTCAACATCTATCTTCACCTCCCTGACAAGGTCAGCAAGGAAAATAAAAGCACCCTTGAGCACACCAACAAACACAGGTTTCTTCCCCTTGTAATCTTCAGTAATCTTCTTGCCCAGTTCCTTTATCTTCTGTTTTATACTCTCCTGGTCAATGAGAATTTTCAATCATACCTCCCCTGTGGGCAATTGCTGTATGCAGTTTTACACCTTTTATAAAAACAGACTCATCAAGAACCATTGTTGACGTATGGAGTCTGGAGAGGTG
>QNDZ01000240.1 GCA_003646055.1 bacterium | reverse complement strand
TGGAACCTGACGCCTTCTTCTGCGTCAAATCTCGCACTGGCATTCACTATCAGCCATTTGGTCACATAGGTTTTTCCACCTATTGACCACCACATGCCTTTAACAAGGTCATTTTCAGAAACAGAACCATCTGGATGGAACCTGTAACCTGACAGTTGTGAAATCTCAAAAACCATGTATGAGTTTTCATTCATCTTGAACTCAGCACCCCCATAAAGCAGGGTTGGATTTCTTACAACAGCTATGGGATTTACTGATGTTTTTGCCCTTGTATCACATATAGAGATACCACCCACCAGCGTAAGGTTCCCAAACTGCTTTTCAACAACAGTGAATAGATATGCGTATCGTGTAGAATATGTGATTCCATTGGAGTAATATGAATTCCACCATGTTCCCCTCAGTCCAATGGAAATTATGGGAAAATCCTTGCCCAGATGTAGTCTGTCCCTGAATGTGTTTGTCAGGTTCATCTTGAAGGAGAGTGCAGGAAGAACTGATGAGCCTGTGAGAAGGGTGTTGATCACACCCATTGTTGAGAATTCAACCTGGAATATATCCCCAAACCCGACAAGGAATGTTCCCATGGGTGAGTATCCCTCTTCCTCTGTGGCAAATGCACCACCACCAGATACAAACACGGTGAGCGAACGTACCACATCACCTTTTGGAACCTCAAAGAATGAAGGGGTATCCATCTCGGGGAAAGGTCTCCTCTTCTTAATTTTTTTGGGGATTTCAAGAAGTTTTGTTTTTACTGGCTGGGTAATGCCGGTTTTTTCCTTCTTTTCTTTTTGGGGTATTTCTTTTATTTCAGGTTTGGTCTTTTTCTCAACGGGAACTGTTTTAGACGGTTTTACCTCTTTTTCTTCCTTTTTCAGATAGACCACCTTACTTTCTTCCTGAATCTTCTGGTTAAGATTGTTAAAGGCGATTTCAAGGTTTTTCAATATATTTTCTTCCCTGAACTTCACAAGTTTTTTAATCTTTACATCCTTCAATGGATGCCCACAGTTAATGCAGAAATTGTACTTAAATTCATTTTCATATCCACAGGATGGGCATAAGATTTTGAATTGTGGGTGTGTGGTATCAGAGATAATGAGCAGATAATTGCCTGAAATGATACCCAGATACTCAGGAATCTTCCATGAAATCCTGTATATTTCTTCCAGAGAAGGATATTGAACAGAATTTTCGCCTTTAACTACCAGTGTCTTTTTATCTCTGGATACGGTGAGAATATAATCACCAGAAGTAGAAAATGTTAGTGGTTCTCTATATAGTTTAAGGGGGAAGTAAATTTGTCCTGTTTTTGAAACATACCTGATGGCAAAAAGGCCTGAAAGCAGGCTTTGTGAGATGAGAATTGCTCTATCCAGTGTTTTTTCAACCCTGACAAAGTTTTGGGAGGTCAATTCTTTTAGTAATGCTGGTCGGGTTGGAGAACCCCTGTATAGATACTGTTTTCTTTCAATTGAAGTTGAGAGGAAATAAAAGGTTGTGTCAAAAGGTGATGTGGCCATATCCATGCACCACAGGAGGGCATGGGGGTGTATTTTCTTGATTGTCCTGGATTGAGGGTCAAATCTGTAAATTTCCTTCAGGTATGTATTAAAAATATAGATACCATCTTTCCCAACCTCTAATTTTGTACTTCCCGATGCCAGAGGAATCCTTGAAACATTGCCACTTGCTGGGTTCAATATATTCAGATGGTCTTTATAGAGAAGCAATGCAGTAGTGTCATCTATGACTGCAAAGTCCTGAATCCCTCCTGCATCTTCAACCTTTAATAAATTTATCTCCCCGAAGAGAAACAAAGCCCATAGCATAAAGTTATTTTAAACAAATAATGAATGAATGTCAAGGATTTGGTATGGGAAATGCAAGCCAGTAAACATTTGCATTCATTACCCAGAGGTCAGGTTCCAGTAGTCTTCAAGTGTATCTATGTCCATCCTGATAAATGGGTCGTCAACAATCACTTCCTTAAATCCCATTCTGTTTATGAATGCCTTCAGGTTGGAGTCTCTCTCTTCATCAAGTAAAAGTTCCTTCATTGCATAGGAGAGAAGCACAGGGTGTCCTTTCCTTCCCTCATAAACAGGTACAATAATATCCCCTTCCTGTTCCAGCATGCATTTGTATGTTGAGGGCTTCACAAGTGGAATGTCTCCAGGAAGGATGAAGAACCTATCACCTGACACCTTCTCCACACCCTTCTGAACAGAGGTGAACATCCCCAGTGGAAAGTTCTCATTATAAACAGGGAACACCTTCTCATATTTTTTAATAATCTTCAAAAGGTTCTTAAAATTATAACCCCCAACAACAATAATTCTATTAACCACTGGATACATTCCCATAATAGCCCTTTCAATCACGGTTCTACCCTTTATAGGAAGGGCCATCTTCCAGACCCCTGCCCTCCTTGAAAAACCCGCTGCAAGAATGATCCCTTCCACAATTTCTTTTTTATGTTTCATATCTTCCACTCTACTGTGAATTCTGTAACACTCTCACCCCTTGCAAGTGACCTGGTTATTGTTACCCTTCCCTCCTTCACTCCGCATAACTCAATTGCCCTTTCCATCCATCCACCTATTCTGTGTTCAATGATTTCGTGTATCTCAGGGAAGTATGTTATGTGCATCTTTGCTTTACCTTCAAGATTTTCCACTATCTCTATTTTTGAGGGTTTAAAATAGGTTGGGAGAATAATGCTTGCCCTCCTCACAAGGAAGTTCGGGGAACTGAACCTTAGGAAGAACTTGTAAACATTTTTCAATCCAAAGTCTGCACTGAACCTTCCCACCTCCCATGCACCCCTGATGCTTCCATCATAAAATACCCTGCATATGGAGATAGTTGGTTCAAGGTATGCCTCTTTTAATGGATACCACTGGCTTAAGACGATCTCCTTTTCAAGTATCCT
>QNDZ01000239.1 GCA_003646055.1 bacterium | reverse complement strand
GAAAACATCAGACCTTATGAGTATCGTTTATAGAGAGGTTGAAGAGATGCTTAAAATATCACATGAGATGTTCACTGACGCAATGAAGATACTCCTTGAGAATGTGAAGATGAATGAACAGGAGGTAATTTACGATAAAGACCACAAACTGAATTATATGCAGATAGATGTGAGAAAGAAAACGCTGGAGCACCTCACCATATCCTCTGCTCAGGACATTACACCTTCTCTCATAATAACCACTGTTGTTGTGGATGTTGAAAGGATCGGGGATTATGCAAAGAACCTTGTTGAACTTGCACACAAGTATCCAGAGGAACTCACGGGTGAGTATGCAGAGAGAATAAAGGAATTACAGAAACGCGTTGAGACAAACTTCCAGAATACAATACAGGCATTCTCCAGTGGAGACAAGGAACTTGGTAGAAAGGTGATGGAAACACATGCACAACTTGCAAAGGACTCTGAAAAACTTGTTGAGGACCTTGTGGATGATGAAACAATAGGTGCAAGATTGGGGATAGTTTTTGCCCTCCTTGCAAGATTCCTGAAAAGGGTAGACGCACACCTGAAGAATGTTGCCTCAAGTGTTGTAAATCCATTCCACAGACTTGGTTACAGACCAGAAGAAGACTGATAGATGACCCTTATTTCACTTGATAATGTATCACTGAAAAGGGGTGGAAAAACCCTTCTGAAAAATATTAATTTTACTGTTAAAAAGGGAGAAATATTCTCCATATTTGGTCCATCAGGTGCTGGCAAGAGTTCACTTTTAAGACTGCTCAATAGACTGTACGAACCTGAAACAGGTAAAATCTTTTTCAATGGAAAGGACATAAGGGAGTATGACCCTGGAGAGTTGAGAAAGAGAGTGGGTATGGTCTTCCAGATACCTGTTATGTTTGAAGCGACTGTTGAGGAGAATCTTAAAATTAGTGCTGATATATGGGGGATAAACATTGAACCAGAAAATCTGCTTGAGATGGTCCAGTTGAATAAAGATAAACTCCATCAGAAGGCAGAGAGACTCTCTGTTGGTGAAGCCCAGAGGGTAGCCATAGCAAGAACACTTGCACTTGAGCCAGAAGTCCTTCTTATGGATGAACCCACTTCAGCCCTTGACCCTGCAACCACACTTGGAATTGAAAATCTGGTGAAGAAGTTGAACAGGGAACTTGAACTAACAGTAATATTTGTAAGCCACAACATTCAGCAGATTGAAAGGCTTGGAGGAAGAGGGCTTCTTCTTGTTGATGGTGAGATAAAGGAAATAGGGGAAATAAATCAAATTCTGAAATCACCTGATACAAAAGAGATGATGAAATTTCTGAGGGGGGAGAAGTTATGAATCAGACACTTGCGGCAACTGTTCTTGTGGTAATAGCCATAATCCTTGTGGAGGTTCAGAGACTGGGTGTTGGAAAAGACCTATTTATTGGTGCTGTAAGGTCTTTTATCCAGTTAATGGCTGTAGGATATGTGCTCCAGTACATATTCAATCTTGAAAAACTTCCATACCAGATTCTCCTTCTACTCATCATGGTGGTAATTGCCTCTTTCACGGCAAAGGGAAGGGCAAAGGAACTGCCCGGTGCATTCTTCATATCTTTTATTGCGATTTTAACAGGAGCAACATTCACACTTGGACTCATGCTCCTTTTAAGGCTCATAAGTACTGAACCAAATTATTTAATACCCCTTGGGGGAATGGTCATAGGTAATACAATGAACGGGACTGCACTGGTTCTCATGAGAGTTTCAGAGGGTATGAAGGATAAAAGGAATGAAATAGAGGCACTCCTTGCACTTGGTGCATCACCCAGGTATGCATCAAGCAGGGTATTGAAATCATCTGTGAGAGCAGCACTCCTTCCATTCATAAACACAATGAAGATTGTGGGGTTGATCCAGCTCCCTGGTGCAATGACAGGGATGATGATTGCAGGTGCCTCCCCCATTGAGGCAACAAGGGTTCAGATAATGGTGATGTATATGATTTCTGCAAGTGTAACAATGGGAACCATGATTGCCTCTCTCCTCTCTTACAGAGCCTTCTTCAACAAAGCACATCAACTTGTTGAACTACCATGAGACCTGTTTCAAGCCGCCTGAAAATCGCCCTTTACCATGTTTGTTCAAGGGAAAAGACAAGAAAAACTCCTTCCCCACGGATTGGCAAGGATACCTATCCATACCTATGTGGAGAAAGATTTTTTGAGAAAAATGGTTGACATTTTCTGGTTTTTTGACTATTGTTTATAATAGTGATGTGGGAAAAATAATAAAGAGACTGCTGAAATATATGAAATGATATTTGAAAAACATATGAGATAAAAGGGAAAATTGTATTAAGGAGGTGAATTATGAAAAGATGGATATGGGTACTGGTTGGAATAGTTGTTATTGCTGTAGTGGTTGGTATTCTTGTCTACCCTAAGAAAACAAAAGAGCCAGAGGTGATAAAGATAGGAGCGATATTAGTTCTGACAGGTCCAGATGCTAAAGCGGGTCAAAGTGCAAGAGAGGGAATTGAATTGGCTGTTAATGAAATAAATTCAGCCGGAGGAATTAAAGGGAATTTGCTTGAAATTGTCTATGAGGATGATGCAGGTGATCCAGCTAAAGCAGTTTCTGCAGCTAAAAAACTTATTGATATTGATAAGGTCCCTGCAGTTATAGGCCCTATGTGGAGTTCCTCAGTATTGGCTGTAGCGCCAATAGCTGAAAAAAAGAAAGTTGTTATTCTTTCACCAACGGCTTCTGCACCAAGCATAACAAAAGCGGGAGATTATATCTTCAGAAACACTTATAGTGATGTGTTTGAAGGAACAAAAGCTGCAGAATTTGCTTATAAAAAACTTGGGCTTAAACAAGCTGCTGTTACCTATATTAATATAGATGCTTGAGTTGAGATTGTTGATGTCTTTCAAAAAAACTTTGAAGAAATGAGCGGAAAAG
>QNDZ01000238.1 GCA_003646055.1 bacterium | reverse complement strand
GTACTGCACAGGGAAGAACTCCACTGTGGCAAGCCTGTGCCCCCTTGCAGTGCCTTCATGAATATAAACGTCTGCCAGTTTATCAGGCTAGTATGCATCAGAAGAATAGGTTTTCTCATCAAGCACAAACTCACCAACAGCACCCTTCACCTTGGGAACACTTGCAAATGCAGGGACAATCCTTTTATCAATTCCAAGTTCCTTCAGGGTATATTCCTTATAATCTCCAGACACAACTGTAAGTTTCACATCTGCACCATGTGGAACCTCTATAACACCTGTAATCATAGGGAGTTTAGGCTTACCAATCTCTCCAGTGTAGACATAATCCCTGATTGTGAGCAGTGCAAACTCTTCACCTGTTGAATTCTTCATAAAGTCTGTCTTCACATTCCTCCACTCAAAACCAAAGGCATCTGTCTGGATTTCAACCCCTGATACGTCGGACTTCAAACACACGATTTCAGGTTTTGTTACATCCTGAAATCCTTTGAGAATGGGCACCCACTTACCTTCTGAAAAAGACAGAAGGGTTAAAATAATGTAAAGCATGAACACACCTCCAATCTGTTAGTTGTTCAAATCACTCGTGAGACAGTTCCGCCCCACAGTTCTCACAGTACCAGGCATCCGGCTTATTCTTAAATCCACACTTGGGGCACTCAATAAATAAACCCTCCTCCGTGCTTTCTTCGCTTACACCGAGTTCCTTTTCAAGACCTGCAAGCCAATCATCCTCAACCTCTGGCTGAACAGATTCCTCCCCAGTAACAACCTCTTCCGCTGTTTCAGCACTTGGTTCCTCTCCTGTGAATATCTCCTCTGCAATCTTTTCCTCTTCTGGAACCTCAGGAAGAATTTCCTCTGGTGTCTCAACTGTTTCTTCCTCCTTTTTCTCAACCTCTTCAAGTGTAATCTCAAATTCATCACTTTTTGCTTCTTCCGTCTGTTCCTCAACTGCTTCTTCAACAGACTCTGGCGATTCGCCTATCAACTCAACAAATGTCTTTCTGTCCTCATTCAACTGGTTCAGCCTATCCTCAAGCTCCTTTATCCTTTCCTTAAGTTCAGCAGTCATTGACTCGTATGTCTCGTCAGTATACTCACCAATCGCATGCCTCAGGTCAATCTCCTCAAATTGTTCCTCAAGACTCTCCTTTTGCAGGGATATCTCCCTTATCTCTTCATCAATCTTTTTTATCTCTTCCTGGATAACAGACGCCTTTTCTTTCAGTTGTTTTTCAACCTCCTGCAATCTTTCCTCATAGTCAGACTTAACCTTGTTGTAAACACTCTCCCTTACAGACCCTTTCCTTTCTTCCAGCAATTTGAGTTTTTGCTGGAGGTCTGCCATCTGGTTTTTAAGATTCAGAATTTCTTCATCCATTCCCATATAAGCCCCCTTGTGTTGTTTTGTAAACAAACAATATACCCGTTTCAAAGCTCCTCAAACCGGTTTTTATTGAATAATCCCAATGAAGAGAATCAATGAACATCTCTTTTAATCTGGTAAAACCTTCTTGTCTCCTCTCCCTGTATTTCTTCAGAACAAAGTCTCTTAGATTCAATTTTTTTATGATCTCTGGTCTGTTTGTGTTGACAAGCAAACTTATATATGCATCTCTCTGGAGAAGTGAATATGCATAGTTCTCTGCCCCTGATACTATAAATGATTCAATTGCCTTCTTCTTATTTCCCCTGAAAACCGCCTCCAGCATATCAAATACAGCCCCATCTCTCCTTCTCAAGGATCTTATCATCTCTGGTGTTATCACATTCTCCTCTGAAGACAGAAGCACATCAAGCAATCCTGAAATTGCCTGCCTGTCATTACCAAAAATTAGTCTTATCATATAAATGGATTCATCAGGAATAACCTTCCCTCTTTTTTCCACGTAACTTCTTATCCAGTAATCAACCTCACGGGTATATACCTGCTTAAACCTGAATACCTCAAGCCCTGATTTCCTGAACATATCCGGTTTATCAGTAATTATCAGAACAAAGATATTCCTTGAAACCTTTCCCTTTACCATAATATCCAGCACTTCTTTACGTATGCTTGAAGGATATTTCTCTGGATAAAAAAGCGCAAGCAGTTTACTCCTTCCAAATATACTCTGGCTTCTGAGTTCAATCGGAATATTCTCTGCATTTTCAACAAAGAATGAAAGATACTCGTAATTATTAAAAAACTCCCTGATATACTGGATGGCGTTCTTCACAGCATACTCTTCACCTGAAAGAACAACACACCAGGACCCTTTCTCTTCAATATGTCTCTTCAATTTAGCAAAAGTGTCCTTCATAAAAAAGTTTTTACTATTATAAGGAAAGAAAAAATAAAATCAAGTTTTTTTATGAGCAAAAAGGACTTGACAAAATCAGTAAACTTATTATTTTTTCTATTGCCAAAATGGTCTTTGACAACCGAATGGTGCACAGGTTCCTATAGAATTCCTTTTTTCATGGAGGGTTTGATCCTGGCTCAGGACTAACGCTGGTGGTGTGTCTTAGCCATGCAAGTCGTGCGAACCTCCTTATCCTGATGGTAGCAATACCTGACGGATAAGGGGTTAGCGGCGAACGGGTGAGTAACACGTGAGTAACCTGTCCTGAAGCGGGGGATAACTACGGGAAACCGTAGCTAATACCCCATACCGTCCAGAAAACACAAGTTTTCTGGATGAAAGGTGGCCTCTGCTTGCAAGCTACCGCTTCAGGAGGGGCTCGCGGCCCATCAGGTTGTTGGTAGGGTAATGGCCTACCAAGCCTAAGACGGGTAGCCGGCCTGAGAGGGTGACCGGCCACACTGGGACTGAGACACGGCCCAGACTCCTACGGGAGGCAGCAGGCTAGAAATTTGGGCAATGGGCGAAAGCCTGACCCAGCGACACCATGTGGGGGATGAAGGCCTTCGGGTTGTAAACCCCTGTCAGGGAGGACGATGCCTCAATGGGTGAAT
>QNDZ01000237.1 GCA_003646055.1 bacterium | reverse complement strand
TATATCCCTGGCACTTGAATGGTCAAGGAATGCCGATGTCTTCTTCCTTGTTGGAACATCAGGGATTGTTTATCCTGCTGCCTCCCTTCCCTTTTTTGCAAAGGAGAACGGAGGTTTTGTTGTAGAGATAAACATAGAGGAAACCCCTCTAACCCCTCATATAGACCTGCACCTTGAAGGCTCTGCTTCTCAGGTTCTTGATACGATATTAAAGGGGCTGAATAAATGAAAATTTCACGGGTGGGCTACCCTGTTACCCCCCAGTTTTTTTGCCCTGTAACAGGCATTGTCTGCTGCCTGTACGAGTTGCGATTTTTTTGTTCCATGAAGGGGATATGTTGAGACACCAATGCTGAGGGTAATTCCATACTCTTTCATCTTTTCCTGAACCAATTTCCTTACCCTATTACCTGTAGAAAGTGCCTTTGAGATATCGGTTTCAACCAGAACAACAATGAATTCATCACCACCGTATCTGCCAACAGAATCTATTTTCCTCACCGCTGTTCTTAAAATATTTGCAAACTCTTTAAGGGCTTCATCTCCCACTGTATGCCCATAGGTGTCATTGAAAACCTTGAAGTTATCAAGGTCAATAAATAGAAGACTGAACATCCTTGAGTACCTTATACTCCTGCTGATTTCCCTGTCAATAATCTCCTCAATCCTTCTCCTGTTTGCAACGCCAGTGAGGGGGTCTGTTATAGCATAAATCCTTGTTTTTTCATAGAGTTCTGCATTCTTGATTGCCATGGCAACAGAACTGGAGATTGTGAGAAGGAGTTCCAGGTCCTCCTGGTCAAATCCGTTCTTTACAGTCCTTGAAAGAACCATGGCACCAACAATCTCTTCGCCAAGAATCAGAGGAATGGCAACCTCTGATTGTATATCATCAACCATATTGTAGTAGAATTTATTCTTTGTTACATCCTCTGCGTATATCATTTTTTTGCGGGCTATGGCATAGGCAACAAGTGAATCAGGGGGGGTCTTGATCTGAAAGACCAGATTTTTTAAGCCCTTGTAACCTATCCAGGCAATTGGGATGTTTATACTTTTTTCTTTATCGTACTGAACAATGGCACCATATTCTATGCCAAGGTTTTTCTTGAGTTGCAATAGAAGATTTTTCAACATTTTCTTCAGTTCAATTGAGGAAATAAGCGAGAGAGAAAGGTTGTAGAGAAGTGCCTGCCTGTCTGCAAGTTTTTTTATCTCATTGAAGAGTTTAGCATTTCCAAGTGCAATAGCAGCATGATTTGCAACAAACTGAACCCTTTCAAGGACTTCCTGGTCAAAGGCATCAGGCACATCAGAATCAACATAGAAAATCCCTATTATTCTATTCGTATGGAATAGTGGAACTGCTATCAGGCTTCTTCTCCCCTTTTTTACTGCAGTAGGGTTGACATCCTTTAATTTCAGTATATCCCTCACGAGAACGGGTTTTCCTGTTTTCAAGACCCTTCCAGAGATTCCCTTTTTCATTCTGGCAGTGCTGTGGTAAGTTTTCAGTTTTTTGTCAGATCTGTACATTTCGTAGGCAAAGCCTGAACGGTCGTTCTCAATTAAGAGAATGCTCACATGTTTTACACCTGTTATTTCAAGACCTGCCAGCAATAATCTTTTTATCACCTCTTTTATGTTTAGATCAGAGATGATATTCCCGGATAAATTAAGGAGAGTCTTGAATGATTCAAGTTTACCCTCTATCTCTTCTGCGGATTCCAGCAGTGTGAAGAAGTGTTTTACGATCCTCTCCAATTCCCTTCTTTTATTCCCCTTGATGGTTTCAGAGGCATAGAGTATCAGGGTTTTAGAATTGGATTTATACTCAAGCTTGGTTTTTCTTTTATGGGTTTTCCCTTTTTCAAAGATTTTTTTTGATTTCTTTTTTAAAACAATCCTTTCAATGCTGAAGGAACCAAGAGTCGTGTAAAGAAAGTCGGAAAGTTTTTTTTCAATCTCCATATTTAAATTATATAGAGAATTATCGGATATGTCAACAAGATTTTGACTACCTGATGGTTAGGAAGTTTAATATACTATTCTCCTATTCTTGACATATATCCCTTTTTAACATATTATCACACAGGAAAAATAAAAAAGGAGGTGAATGGATGGGAAATGGTATATTTAAACTTGAAAAACCTAAAAATGAGCCAGTTCTTTCGTATGCCCCTGGCAGTAAAGAAAAAGTGCAACTCAAAGAAAAACTGAAAGAGTTAAAGTCACAGGTTATAGATATTCCCCTTATTATTGGTGGTAAGGAGATAAGGACAGGGGATACTGGAGAATGTGTGCTCCCCCACGAACATGGGACAAAGATTGGTGTTTATCATAAGGCAGGGGAGAAGGAAGTTGAGATGGCCATAGAGGCTGCTAGGAACGCATATAAGGAATGGAGTCAGATGCCATGGGAACACAGGGCCTCTATATTTATGCGTGCGGCTGAACTGCTCTCAACCTCGTGGAGAAGCACCCTGAATGCAGCATGTATGCATTGCCAGAGCAAAACTGTATTCCAGGCAGAGATTGATTCTGCATGTGAACTTATAGACTTCTTTAGATTTAACACTTACTACATGAGAAAGATTTATGAGGACCAGCCAGACTCTGTTATGCCAGCATACAACAGGGTTGAATACAGACCCCTTGAGGGTTTTATATTTGCTGTAACACCCTTTAATTTTGCCTCCATTGCTGGTAATCTTCCATCCTCACCTGCAATGATGGGGAATGTGGTTTTGTGGAAGCCTGCTTCAAGTGCAGTATATACTGCATACTGGATAATGAAACTCTTCCAGGAGGCAGGTCTTCCTGATGGTGTGATTAACTTTATCCCTGGTTCAGGTAGTAAACTTGGTAACATCATACTCAGGCATCCTGAACTTGCAGGAATACACTTCACAGGCTCCACAAACACCTTCCAGACCATGTGGAGGGTGGTAGGAGAAAACATAAAGAATTACAAGAGTTATCCAAGG
>QNDZ01000236.1 GCA_003646055.1 bacterium | reverse complement strand
CCACAATAGTATAAAGTTAAATTTTAGGGTTCCTGTTTTCTTTAACGAAGATGTTCAAAAATTGAGTTCATTTATTTCAGACTGTTTACCTCAAAATGTTGGCTTTAACGAAATATCAAAATTTGTTGAAGGTAAATACTTTCAAACAAAAAAACTTTTTGAGGCCATAAAGGAACATTTTGATGATATACAAAAACAGAGTTATCTTGCTTTGGCCGAAAGTGGATGGGGACTATCCAACGAGCAGCTTGAACTAATAGAAGAGATAATTGAAGATCTAAAAACAGGGAAGAGGGATCTGGTTTACTTGGTCCAGGGTGGTCCAGGTTCTGGGAAGACGCTGATTGCCATTCACCTTTTATTGGCTTCCCTTAGCAACGGATTCCAAACAATACTTGCTTATCGTAATAACAGACTGATAAACTCAATTAGGACCATTTTTGATTCAATTCATCGTGGCTTAAGTAACCCTATTAAGTTTTATTCAGTGGGGGTAAAAAGGGGTTTCAGCGGCGTTGCGGAGAGAAATTTCAAAGCTCCTAAATTTGATTTAGTAATATATGATGAGGCACAGAGAATGACAAAGGAAAATATTTACTATGCCATCCAAAGAGGGAAAATAACTGTTTTCTTCTACGATGAAACCCAAATATTAAATAGTGAAGAAGAAGGCCTCACAGAAAATTTTGAAACTGAAGCGAAAGAACAAAATATGGAAATAAAACAAAGGTTTTTACAAGGGTTTTACCGCGTTGAAGGTGGAATCCAATATCATAAATTTGTTGAGTCTCTGCTGCAAAACCCAGAAAAAATTGATGCTGAATCAAAAACATCATGGAGAGAAAGTTATGAGTTGAAAATTTTATCAAGTATGGATGATCTTCTTTCTGCCCTTGTGAATAAAAGAGAAAAAGGTTTCAAAGTTGCTTTGATAGCAGCTTTTACTGAATCTCCAGGTGATTTTAGTCACAGTGATTCTATTAAAAATCTCAGGATAGGTTACCCACTATATTCTGGATTTGATATCTACAAAGATTTTAATAAAAAGATTTATTGGTTAATGGACCCTAAAAAAGATTATGTTCCTTTTTGGGTAGGAGGAGAATCCAATAGGCTTGAAAATTGTGCCTCTATATATGGCTGTCAGGGGTTTGAAACTGATTATGCTGGATTAATCTGGGGAAGAGACTTTGTTTTCCGAGAAGGGGGATGGATAATAGGGGACAATTGCGAAGATAATGTAGGCAGACCCAGTCTAAAGACTCTAATCAACAAGGCAAAAAATGGAGATTCTAATGCTGCAATGACTGCTAAGAGGCTTTTAATCAACCGTTATAGGATATTTTTAACGAGAGGTATTAAAGGAACGTTTATATTTTGTGAAGATACAGAAACTACAGACTTTTTGAAATCTATACTGGAGGACTAGAAGTTTTTTAAGTTAGCGAGAGACATGAAGCGTTAAAAAATCTTTCCAATGCTGTTTCTGATTCTCACTTGACTTAAACATATTTGTTGGTTATAGTTTGAAAAAAGGAGGTTTTAAATGGAATATAAACCGGTGAAGGCACCGAGAGGAACAAGTATCTCCTGTAAATCCTGGCTTCTTGAGGCTCCTCTGAGAATGCTCATGAACAACCTTGACCCTGAGGTGGCAAAGGACCCTGAACATTTGATTGTTTATGGTGGAACAGGAAGGGCAGCAAGGAGCTGGGAGTGCTTCCACAAGATTGTAGAGACCCTTCAGAACATGGATGAGGATGATACACTCCTGATACAGTCAGGAAAACCTGTTGCTGTGTTCAAAACCCATCCCTGGGCACCAAGGGTGCTCATCGCAAATTCACTCCTTGTTCCCAAGTGGGCAACCCTTGAGGAGTTCCTGAGACTGGAGTCAATGGGTCTCACCATGTATGGCCAGATGACGGCAGGTTCATGGATCTACATTGGAACACAGGGAATCCTTCAGGGAACCTATGAAACAGTGGGTTCACTTGCAAATGAGGAGTTTGGTGGAAGCCTGAAGGGGAAGTGGGTTCTTTCCTCAGGTCTTGGAGAAATGGGTGGTGCACAGCCACTTGCCTTCACAATGAATGAAGGTGTTACGATTATTATAGAGGTGGATAAATGGGCAATTGATAGAAGGCTCAAAACAAAGTACCTTGATACATGGACAGATAACCTTGATGAAGCATTGAGGATGAAGGATGAGGCGTTGAAGGAAGGAAAACCACTATCAATAGGTCTCCTTGCCAATGCAGCAGATATTGTTCCTGAACTTGCAAAAAGGGATATTGTTCCTGATGTTGTTACGGACCAGACTGCTGCTCATGACCCGCTCAATGGGTACATCCCACAGGGACTTACTGTTGAAGAGGCAGCAGAACTTAGAAAGAAAAACCCTGATGAGTATATGAAGAGGGCATATGATTCAATTGCTGTCCATGTGCGGGGCTGGCTTGAACTCCAGAAGAAGGGTGCAAGATGTTTTGAATATGGGAACAACATAAGGAGAAGGGCACAGGAGGCAGGTGTTGAGAATGCCTTTGATATTCCTGGTTATGTGCCAAAGTACATAAGACCATTGTTCTCAAAGGGAAGTGGCCCATTCAGGTGGGCTGCACTCTCTGGTGAACCAGAGGATATTTACAAAACAGACGATATGCTCCTGAAGGCCTTCCCTGAGGATGAACATTTAAGGAAATGGATTAAACTCGCCCACGAGAAGGTGAAATTCCAGGGGCTTCCTGCGAGGATTTGCTGGCTTGAATATGGAGACAGGGCAAAGTTTGGAGAAATCGTGAATGAGATGGTGAAAAAAGGTGAACTTAAGGCACCCATTGTGATTGGCAGAGACCATCATGATACAGGTGCGGTTGCCTCTCCATTCAGGGAAACAGAGGCAATGAAGGATGGGTCTGATGCCATTGCTGACTGGCCCATACTGAATGCACTTCTCAATGTGGCCTCTGGTGCCACATGGGTATCTGT
>QNDZ01000235.1 GCA_003646055.1 bacterium | reverse complement strand
TTTTATATCCATTAACAAACGCCAGTGCATCCATCTTCTTTTTACCCTCTGGCTGGACCTCCTTGATGCACACGAGATTTTTTCTGGCTGACACCACAATAAACCCACGAAGGGAGATTACAGTGCCTGGCTCCTTTCCCATGCCCTTTAATGGGATTGCCCTCAGCACCTTCAACCTCTTCCCCCTCCAGCATGTGAATGCACCAGGTTTGTAGGAGAGGGCCCTTATCTGGTTCACAACCTGGTTTGCCTCCCTGTTCCAGTCAACAACAAGTTCCCTTTTCTTTATCTTCTTTGCATAGGTTGCCTTTGAGTGGTCCTGCTTCACTCTCTTCAACCGCTTTCCCTCCTCTATCTTCCTTATTACCTTCAGCACAAGTTCTGCACCCTTCTCAGCAAGCCTTGCCTCAAGTTCCGTGAAAACCTCAAATGGAACAATCTTCACAGGTTCCTGCTCCAGTATGTCCCCGGTATCCATACCCTCATCCATCAGGAACACGGTCACACCTGTTACTGTCTCACCGTTCATTATAGCCCTCTGTATGGGTGCAGCACCCCTGTATTTGGGAAGTAGAGAGGGATGTATATTTAAGGGATATTTTATGGATTTCAGGAAGTCCTTTGACAGGATTGCACCGTATGATGCAAGTATAACACCCCTGACCTTCTGCTTCTTTATTTCGGGTATTGCCTCATCAGGGTTGTCAGTCTCAATGCAGGGTATGTTTAATCGGTCAGAAACCTTTTTCACAATGGTTGGAGTCTTCTTTCTGCCCCTCTGTCTTGGTTTCTGTGACCTTGTGATTGTGAATCCAATGTCAACACCCTCTTTGACAAGCCCTTTCAGGATGATTGCAGAGAAGTCGGATGAACCCAGAAATGCAAACTTCATTCTTCTTTCTTCTTTATGACACCTGCAATGGCGCTCTTGTCAAGGACGATCTCTGTTTTATCTGCAATCTTCAGATGCACAACATGGTCTTTAATCTGGGTTATTGTCCCGTGAATTCCACCGTTTGTTATAATCTTATCACCCTTTTTCAATGCCTTCAACATTGCCTCGTGCTGTTTCTGCTTCCTCTGCATGGGTAAAATCATCAGAACATAGAAAACACCAAGGATGAGTAAAAGAAAGACTATACTGACAGGGTCAAATCCCTTGGCCATCATCTCCTCCTTTCATAGAGTTAATTACGTCTTCCATCCATTCCTTAAAATTACCGTACTTTATGTGTCTCCTTGCCTCCCTTATGAGTTCCATGTAGAAGTAGAGGTTGTGTATGGTCCCAAGGTGTCCAGCAAGGAGTTCACCTGTTGTGTAGAGGTGTCTTAAATACGCCCTTGAGTAGTTTCTGCATGTGTAACAGTGGCAATCAGGGTCTATGGGTTTATCATCTTCCCTGTATTTTGAATTCTTTATGTTTATCTTTCCCTTCCATGTGTAAATGGTTCCGGTTCTTCCATTCCTTGTGGGTATCACACAATCAAACATATCAATTCCTGAAGAAATTGCAAATAAGATATCCTCTGGCAAACCAACACCCATCAGGTATCTGGGCTTGTCCTCAGGCAGGAGGTCTGCTGTGTATGCACTGATTTCCCTTATAAGGGATGTGGGTTCACCAACTGCAACACCACCAATGGCATATCCATGGAATTCCAGTGGAACAATCTCCTCAACCGCCCTTTTCCTGAGATGGGGATAGGTGCTTCCCTGTACAATACCAAAGAGGAGTCCCTTTTCCTCCATTTTTTCATAGTGCTTTTTTGCCCTTTTTGCCCATCTCTTTGTCCTTTCAACAGCCTCTTCAGCATACCCTTCACCAACAGGATAGGGTGTGCATTCATCAAGTGGCATCATTATATCAGAACCGAGTGCAACCTGTATATCAATCACAGATTCAGGGGTGAACATGTGGCTTGAACCATCAATGTGAGAGGAGAAGAGTATTCCATCATCCTGTATCTTCCTTATCTTTGCAAGTGAGAATGCCTGGAATCCCCCTGAATCAGTGACAATGGGTCTTCTCCATGCCATGAATCTGTGGAGTCCACCCATTTTTTTTATCAACTCTTCACCTGGCCGGAGGTGTAGATGGTAGGTATTTGATATAATCACCTCAACACCGGCGTCCTCAAGGTCTGAGAGTTTCATTGTTTTCACATTCCCCAGAGTTGCAACGGGCATGAAAGCCGGGGTCTTTATCTCTCCATGTCCTGTCTGTATCCTTCCTGTCCTTGCCTTTGTTTCAGGACACCTGTGGTCAAGGTGAAAGATTGACACCTCCAGAAAAAAATTAGAGCGGGCAACGGGACTCGAACCCGCGACCTCGAGCTTGGGAAGCTCGTACTCTACCAACTGAGTTATGCCCGCTCAATAAATATAGTAATTTTATTTCAATCACTGTCAAGAGCCCCATTTCCGTCATTTATCTATGCCCAACTGCCACAGAATGAATGCATTTTTAAGTGCGGTATCCTCAAGGGACTTCTTCAAGGGTTTACCAGCACCATGGCCTGCCTGTGGTTCAACATAAAGAAGGACAGGCCTTTCAGGTTTTGCCAGTTCCTGAAGTTTTGCAGCCATCTTCATTGCGTGCATTGGATGAACCCTTGAATCTCCCTCTGCTGTCCAGAATAAAACTGCTGGGTAGGTCTTATCGGGTGATACATTGTGGTATGGGGAATATTTTATCAGGTATTCAAAGTCCTCTTTTTTATCAGGGTTTCCATATTCAGCAGTCCATAGATGTGCAACAAGGAACTTATGGTATCTTATCATATCAAGGAGCGGAACACTGCATACAACCGCTTTGAAGAGGTCGGGTCTCTGAACCATCACAGCACCAACAAGAAGTCCACCGTTTGAACCACCTGAAATAGCCAGTTTTTCAGAAGAGGTGTAGCCCTTATCAATCAGGTATTCACCTGCTGCAATGAAGTCATCAAATACATTCTGCTTCTTTGAGAGCATACCATCCCTGTGCCACTCTTCACCATACTCATCTCCACCCCTTATG
>QNDZ01000234.1 GCA_003646055.1 bacterium | reverse complement strand
GTTTATGCTTGGAGGAAGTGGAATCT
This sequence comes from bacterium, assembly GCA_003646055.1. Lineage (GTDB taxonomy): Bacteria > Hydrothermota > UBA3072 > UBA3072 > B12-G15 > B12-G15. Next base: position 3,027 of record QNDZ01000234.1, on the reverse strand, counting down.
GGGGAATAAGAGGATACAGGGACAGGTCAATAGGACCAGCAGAGAATGGATATGTTATCGGTGGCAACACAGCAGTACTGCTGAATTTTGAAATCAGGAGAAGTATAACCAAGCAGGCATATGCCCTTGCCTTCTTTGATATGGGAAATGCCTACAGGGATTTCAAACATGCAAATCTCGGAGAGTTATATTCTGGTGCTGGAATAGGCTTCAGGTTGGAAATTCCAATGATGGGTATACTTGGATTTGACTTTGGTTATGGGTTTGACAGAGAAAAAGGAGGAAAATGGGAACCCCACTTCCAGTTAGGATACTCGCTTTAATATTTATAATCACCTCTTTTTCATCCTGTTTGAAGGAGAAGGAGACCATCTTCTCTCCCAGAGATGTTTACACGGAGACTGTGAAAATAGACTCTTTCTATACGTATGTCCAGCACATCTACACAGGGAACAGCCATTATCTTTACACAGGAAAATCAGACAGTTTTGTATCCTACGCCATTCTTCAGTTCAATTATCCTGATACACTCTCAATTGATTCTGTTTTCCTGACCCTCAGGGGAGACAGCATAGCAGACACCCTCTACCTTTACTCTGTCCTCTCCACATGGACAGAGGGTCATGTCACCTATGATTCATTAACCTACCTTTTGGGACAGATGTTTTATAAGGGCTACTTCAACGACGATTCCCTCACAATAAAATTTGACACACTACCATCACATTTTGATTCAAATGGTGTGATAATATACTCAAATGCATTACATAGGTTCTCATCAAGCGAGGGGAGAAAACCTCCCATCCTGACCATATTCTCTGGTGATACCTCATACACATATCATCCATACAGGGATGCATTCCTGTGTGACCATCCACTTGTTGGAGACACTTTGAAGGATACACTTCTTCAGGGAAACGGGATTGGTTTTGTCAATATGTTGTTCATACCTTCTGACTCCCTGCCGTTGCATTCAAACTTTTCCAGACTTGAAGTTGGGCTATACTCTCCAACAACCTGCACTCTGCGGGTATACTATGAGGATATACTTTCAGATGAGGAGCATACTGGAGATACAACTGCCTTCCTTTCCCTTATACCTGTTATTGACGACATGCAGGCTGATTCAGTTGATACCCTTGAATATATACCTATAGAGGTTAAAATGAGACATCCATTCGCTGTTCCAGGGATATTCACACTTCCTGCTGATTCCCTTAAACTCTATATGATGTATATCAGGGAGGAAGAATGATACTGTTAATCTTTGCTTCTTCCTTTGCACAGTTAGGGCTTGGTGATATTCTCATTCCAGGAACAGGGAGAACTGCTATCATCAGGTCCCCACTCCTCAATGACCATTCTTTCAATCCTGCTTCCTTCTCTGATAAAATCTACACTGAATTCACCTCAAAGATTACCTTTTCATCAAGCAAACAGTTCACGCCAACCATATCCTCCATAGGTTTATCCATACCAGCCATGAAGAAGATAAATATAGGTATGGGTGTGGATATGCTTTACAATCAGAATTTCTCCTATACATTCCCAGAGGATACAAACGAGTGGGATATATACACCCAGAATATTACAAGGATTGGGAACATACTTAGATACTCCGGGTTTCTATCGTTCAAATCAGGAAAACTGAGGGTTGGAGCAATGTATGGGTATCTCCAGGGAAACTCTGAATATAGATGGACAATAGACTTCACCAGATACAGGGATATTCATGACACCACCTTCACTGAGTATAAGGGGCTCACCTACTCTGGTGGCTTTGCATACTCCTTTGACAGAATACAGATTGGTCTTTTTGGTGAAAAGGTTTACCTTGAGGGGCAGTATACACATTACAACATATACGCTGGCATATCTTACAAAACAGGGGATGTCGAAATTCTGGTGAGCCTTTTCAATTTGAACCCACAGATAGGCATAGTATGGAATAAATTAACTCTTGGTGGAGGATATACAAACTGGAAGGATGAACATGTTCTGGAAAAACATGCGGGAATATCTTATACACATAGGTTAAAAGATAACCCTTTCACGCTTTTCTTCATGGTAAGCCATCTTGAGGATACAGGCACAGGTTATGGATTGGAGGATACAGAATACAGTGCTGGTTTTTCCTTTGAGTTTAATGAATAAGGAGGTATTATGAGAAAAGTATCCGTAATATTAGTTCTTTTTTCCATGTTTCTTTTTGCTGGAGACAAAATCGGCTTCATAGATTCAAACAGAATCCTGCAGGAATATAAAGGGACAAAGGACCTCCAGAAGAAGTACAATGAGAAGATAAATGAATGGCAGCAGAAGGCAGAGAAGATGAAGAAGGAAATTGAGGAATTGCAGAGACAATTCCAGACACAGCAGGTAATTCTCTCTGAAACCGCAAAGGCTCGTAAACTCCAGGAAATTCAGGAGAAACAGAAAGAGTATGAAAACTTCCTCCAGTCTATCTGGGGTCCAGATGGGGAGGCAAAAAAACTTAATGACCAGTTGATGAAGCCCTTCCTTGCAAAGGTTGATTCCATTTTGAAAAAGATAGGGGAAGAGGAAGGTTACATCTACATACTTGACATATCCTCAGGTGTAGTGGTATACGCCGACCCTGGACTTGATATTACAGACAGGGTGATTGATGAACTGAACAGGGAGTTTGGTCCAGAGGTTGCTGGTGAAGAAAAGGTTTACTTCTATATTGCCAAATTTAAGGATATAGGTGGTGAAGCAGCAGGAAGCAATCTTGGAGAGAGGATAAAAAACACCATACTTGCAAGTATAAAGGATAAGGAAAACCTTGAGCAGACAGACCTGACTGCCATTTCATCTGCAATGAGCAGTGAAGGGGTTGTGAATGAAGAGGACATCACACAGGATAAGGCACTCAAGGTTGCTGAGAAAACAAACACAAGGATATTTGTTTTTGGAAATGTTGAGAAGACAGGAGAGGATGTAACAATAAACTACTTTATAGTAAATGGTGAAACTGCTTCCCTCTATTCAAAGGGAACAATCAAG
>QNDZ01000233.1 GCA_003646055.1 bacterium | reverse complement strand
TTGCCGCACTCCTTCCACTTCTTCCAAATCCAATGATTGATATCTTCATCTTATCTTCAATGTGCTTATGCCCAGAAGGGCAAACATTATCCCGATTATCCAGAACCTCACAACCACCTTTGTTTCAGGCCAGCCTAACTTCTGGAAATGATGGTGTATGGGTGCCATTAAAAAAACCCTCTTTCTTCTCATTTTATATGAACCAACCTGTATAATCACAGAGAGTGTTTCTATAACAAACATCCCTGAAACTATGAAGAAAACCAGTTCCTGCTTGATGAGGACACTCGCAAGCCCAAGTATTCCTCCAATCATCAGTGAACCTGTATCCCCCATGAATATCTCTGCAGGATGTGTATTGAACCAGAGAAACCCTATTGCACTCCCAAGGAATGCAGACAGAAAAACTGCAATCTCTCCTGCACCATCTATGTAAAGTATATTCAGGTAGTCTGCTATTTTCGAATGACCCGCAAAGTAGGAAATTACAATAAATGCCCCTGCTATGATACCTGAAAGCCCTATTGCAAGACCATCAAGGCCATCTGTAAGGTTGACCGCATTTGTGGTTCCTATGATTACAATCATTATGAAGGGAAGATAAAGGTATCCCAGATTGAGGAATGTATTCTTCAGGAAGAGGAGGGAGGTCATTGTTGAGTAACCCTCTCTTACTGGATAAATAACAAGAAGGATTCCAATAATAAGGCAGGGTACAATCTGACCTGCAAGTTTTGTTATTGGTCTTATTCCATCACCCCTTCTCATTTTGATTAAATCATCTATTGTTCCCAGCAACCCCATGTAGATTGCCATGAAAAGAAGGTACTTTATGAATCTGTTTGAAGGAATTGCCCATAGAAGGGTGCTTACAACAAGAGAAACAAGCATAATAACCCCACCCATGGATGGTGTTCCTTCCTTCTCCCCATGTGTATCATTCAGGTATTTTGAAATCCTTTCACCAAAATTTTTCCTCCTCATGTATGCAATAAACCACTTCCCGAAGAGGAAGGTTATAAGTAGCGAAGTGAGGGCTGCATATGCTGACCTGAATGTGATATACCTTAAAAGGTTAAACAGAACAAAATGTTCCTTCAGGTTGTAGAGGTAGTAGAGCACAATCTCTCCTTTAATTTTTTTACAAGAAGGTCAAGGTTGTTCTTCCTTGAACCCTTCACAAGTATCCACGAGCCCGGTTTAATCCACTGGAGCAAAACCCTCACTGCCTCGTCAATCTCTTCGGCATAAAATCCACCACCATAACCAGCAAGGTAATAGAGGGCATCCCTTCCTATGGCCATAAGATGGTCAACCTTACCTTTAAGATACTTTCCTGTTTCCAGATGGAGTTGAGCAGAAAGTTTTCCAAGTTCAAGCATTTCACCCAGAACTGCAATCCTCAACCCCTCTTTCAATGAAAGGTAATCAATGGCATTTCTCATTGATGCAGGGCTTGCATTGTATGAATCATCAATTATTGTTACACCGCATGCCTCAACAAGTTCCATTCTGTGGTGGACATCAATTGTCTCCTCAAGTGCCTCTTTTATTCCCATGAGTGGCACTCCTTCAATAAATCCAATAACCACGGAGATTGCAGCATCTATAACTGCACCCCTTCCAGGAACATTGATACGAAACTCTGTTCCATCTAACCTGAATACACTCCCATCAACACCTTCCTCAAGGATTTCTACCACATGGTCATTGTCTATAGACATACCAACCTTTATCACATGTGGAAACTCAATCCTGTTGAGATAGGCATTATCCCCATTCACAACCATTGTTTCGTTAACAAACTCACAGATTGATGCCTTCTCTTCAAAAACCCCTTCAACATCCTCAAGAAACTCTGTATGAACAGGGGTCACCTCTGTAATAACACCTATATCTGGACTGGAAATCTCTGAAAGCCTTCTTATCTCCCCTTTCTTATTGCTCCCCATCTCCACAACAAGATGGTCTTCATCCTCCACGGAAAGTATAGTAAGAGGCAGTCCTATCAGGTTGTTGTAATTCTTTTCTGTTTTCAGGGTCTTAAAGGACTTCTTCATTATGTTATATGTAAACTCCTTTGTTGTTGTCTTTCCAACTGTGCCTGTTATTCCAATCACCCTCGGGTCTTTCTTCTCCCTGTAATAATGAGCAAGGTCTCCCAGTGACTTCAATGTATCCTCCACAACAACTTCCTTTTCACCAGTGATTTTCCTTTCAACAACACAAAAAACCGCTCCCTTTGCAATGGCCTCCTTCACAAACTCATGGCCATCGTAGTGTTCACCTTTCAGTGCAAAGAACACCTCTCCTGGAAACATTGTTCTTGTATCTGTGGATATCCCCTTCACCTCAACATCAAGGTCAACTCCGAGGGGTTCCCCTTTTATTGAGTCAACTATTTCACTCACACTCAAATCCATGATTTTTCAAGACCTCCTTTGAATGGGAAAGATCGCTGAAATAAACTCTTTTCCCTTCAATCTCCTGGTACTCCTCATGACCCTTCCCAAGTATAAGCACAGTATCTCCTTTTTCTGCAATGCTTATAGCATGTTCAATTGCCTCACCTCTATCCACAATGACATTGTAATCACCACTCTCAATCCCGAGTGTTATCTCCTTTATTATATTCTCAGGTGGTTCATTCCTTGGATTGTCAGATGTTATAATCACTGTATCTGCAAGTTTTGATGCAACCCTTCCCATTAAAGGCCGCTTCCCTTTATCCCTGTCGCCACCTGCACCAAAAACCACAATAATCCTTCCCTCTGTTATCTCCCTTGTAGATGACAGCGCCTTTGCCATGGCGTCAGGTGTGTGGGCATAATCCACATAGACCCTGAAGGGTTGACCACAATTTACTGGATGCATTCTTCCTTTGACACCTTTGAATTTCAGAATCCCCTCAATTATCCTATCCTCCTCAATTCCCATTAAAAGTGCTGTTGCAACAGCACCAAGTATGTTGAGTGTATTGTGGCTTCCTATCATTGGAGACCTCACAACAAAGTTATGCCCAAGCCCCTCTATCCTTATCTCAAGCCCATCCTCTG
>QNDZ01000232.1 GCA_003646055.1 bacterium | reverse complement strand
TGGAGCAATTTCATTGACCAGTTTATTGTATGCATCCCTTGTTTTCAAAATCTTCAGGAGTCTTCTCTTTGTGGCAAGGTCAGGATTTTTTGCCATATGTATTACCCTGTCAGCATAAGATTTAAGTGCCTTTGCCTTTGTCTCAGTGGTTGTTATCGTTTCATGCTGGATAAGGGATGTGAGCATGTTTTTGAGCATTGCCTCTCTATGTGAATATGTCCGTCCCAGTTTTACGGTTTTCTTCCTGTGCCTCATTTCTTACCTCCGATGTACTTTTTCACATCCATACCAAGTTCAAGCCCATAACCCTCAAGTATCTCCTTGAGTTCTTTAAGGGAAGTTTTTCCAAATCCCTTTAATTTTATCATCTCCTCTTCTGTCATTGAAACGAGGTCTGCAACTGTTTCAATCTTGTTTGGTTTAAGCACATTCATTATCCTGTTGTTCAGGCCAAGTTCCTCAACCTTTTTCTGGAGAAGAATCTTCTTTTCTTCTATATTCTCAAGACTCTCCTGCTTCTCTTCACCTGTCTCTTCAAACCCTTCAACAAAACTTATCAAGTCCATATGTTCTTTGATTATTCTTGAGGCAAGTGAAACTGCCTCTTCAGGATAAACGCTCCCATCTGTCCAGACCTCAAGAATTAGCCTCTCGTAATCTGTTCTGAAACCAACCCTTTCATCCTCAACCCTGTACTTTACTCGGACAACAGGTGAAAAGTTGGTGTCAAGGAAGAGTGTCCCTTCACCAAGTGAGTTCCCCTTCAGCATCTCCTGAGGAACATACCCCTTTCCTATATCAACAAGCATGGTAATATCAAGGGCACCATCCTCCCCAAGTGTGGCTATATGCTGGTCAGGATTTACAATCTCAAGGTTGTGTGGTGCTTCAATATCACCTGCCTTCACAATTCCCTCCCCCTCCTTCTTCAATGTCATCTGCTTGGGGACATCTCCACCAAGAACCCTGACCCTCACCTTTTTCAGATTGAGGAGAATCTGGGGAACATCTTCATATACCCCGGGGACTGTTGCAAACTCATGGTATATCCCCTCAATCTTCACAGCGGTGATTGCCGCACCCTGAACAGATGAGAGAAGCATACGCCTGAGTGCATGCCCTATTGTGATACCATATCCCCTCTCAAGGGGCGCAAGAACAAAACGACCATATTTATCGTTCTTTTCTTCAACAATTATACCTGAAGGCTTGGTTATAGGCCTTATCTTCATCTATTTTATCCTCCTTTACTTGGAATACAATTCAACTATAAGGTGTTCTTCAATCGGATAGTTAATATGGGTCCTCTTTGGCAACTCAACAACCTCGGCTCTCATCTTTTCCCTGTCAAAGGAAAGCCAATCAGGAACCTCTATCTCTCTTTCAAGGTTTGACTTTATCACGGTGAGGTTCTTACTCTTTTCCCTGACCTCAATTACATCCCCTTTATCCACAATGAAGGAAGGAATATCTGTTTTCCTTCCATTAACCATGAAATGGCCATGGACCACAAGTTGTCTTGCCTGTGCACGAGAAGAAGCAATACCAAGCCTGAAAATCACATTATCCAGTCTCCTCTCAAGAAGTGTGAGGAGGTTCTCACCTGTTACTCCACCCATCCTCTCTGCCCTCTTGAAGAGGTTTTTGAACTGGCCTTCAAGAACACCATATATCCTTTTAACCTTCTGTTTCTCCCTCAACTGGAGACCATACTGGGTCATCCTTGAATGGAACTTCTTTGGGGGTTCACCTGGAGCAGATGTTCTTCTCTTCCTTCTCCTCTCCTCAGGGAATTCAAAGGGACACTTTGGGGTATAACACCTCTCCCCCTTCAGGAAAAGTTTCATTCCCTCTCTTCTACACAACCTGCATCTTGGACCGGTGTATCTCGCCATTATACCCTCCTCTTCTTGGGTGGCCTGCAACCATTATGAGGGATGGGTGTTACATCCTTTATTGCAGTAACCTTTAATCCTGCTGCCTGCACAGACCTTATTGCTGCTTCCCTTCCGCTTCCAGGCCCCTTAATCCAGATTTCTGCTGCCTTGAGCCCAAGGTTCATAGCATCCTTCACCGCCTTCTCAGTTGCAAGGGAGGCTGCAAATGGTGTGCTTTTCTTTGTTCCCTTATATCCTATTGTGCCAGCACTTGCCCATGTGATTGTGTTTCCCTTTTTATCAGTGACAGTGACAATGGTATTATTGAAGGTGGAATGTATGTGAACTATTCCCTCAGGGTCCACCTTTTTTATCTTCTTCCTTGTCCTTCTTCTTGCCATCTATCTTCCTCCTTTAACCTTTCTTCCCTGCTTTCTTACGCTTGAGTGCAATTGCACCCCTTCTCGGGCCCTTCCTTGTCCTTGCATTTGTCCTTGTTCTCTGTCCCCTGACAGGAAGTCCCTGTACATGCCTGATTCCTCTATAACACTTCATTGCGATAAGTCTTTTTATGTTCTGCTTAATCTCTGCCTTGAGTGCACCTTCCACCCTGTATTCACTTTCAATAATCTTCCTTATCTTCTCTATCTCATCATCCGTGAGGTCCTTCACCTTCTTCATTCTATCAACACCTGCCTTCTCAATGATTTTTTCCGCAGTTGACCTGCCTATACCATAGATATATGTAAGACCAATGAAGAGCCTCTTGTTAGGTGGAAGGTCAACACCTGCTATCCTTGCCATCTTCCCTCCTATCCCTGTCTCTGTTTATGTTTTGGATTTTTACATATAACCCTTACAACACCCTTTCTCTTGATTATTTTACAATGGGGGCACATCTTTTTCACGCTTGCCCTTACCTTCATTATTACCTCCTATTTTTCTCTGTAAACGATTCTACCCTTTGTCAGGTCATAAGGGGACAGTTCAACCTCCACCCTGTCACCAATCTCTATCTTTATGTAATTCATCCTCATCTTCCCTGAAACATACGCAAGAACCACAGGTTCCCCTTTAAGGTCCAGTTTAACCTTGAACCTTGAATCAGGGAGTTTCTCCACAATTGTCCCCTTGACCCTTATACCTTTACTTCCCATCAAGCACCTTCTTTATGCGTTCAAAAACCTCATGTATATCCCCT
>QNDZ01000231.1 GCA_003646055.1 bacterium | reverse complement strand
TTCCTATTATTCTGGTGGTGTGCTTCACAAGGGGATTCTGGAATGCCTCCCCTGCAAACATGAATACAAAAGGTGCTGAAAGCAAGAATATTATAAATGCTGATACTGCCCTTATAAAAAGAAGGGATGTACCCTCACCATAGTCTATTTTGCATTTCTTTTTCAGATAAAACACCTGCACAGGAAGGCCTGAGACCTGGAAGGGGGTGACAAGTGAGAGGAATTGCCCGATGGTGATCACACTCATACTGTCAATAAATCGGATGTTCTTGCCTGCTCCCCTTGTAAAAACCATGAGACCAAGATAGTCTGTTCCTGCCATCACACCCCAGAGGAGGATTGCTCCAATCAGGTGCAAAGGGGAGAAGTGTTTTAATGATGTTAATGTGTTTTTGTCTGCAGTCAGGAAAAAAATGACGAACAGGACAAGCACTGTGAGTGCAAAGAAGATTTTTATCCCTCTTTTTATGTTGCTCTTTAACTCTTCTTTTTTGATATCTTCCATTTTAGATATGCGTGGATAAAGTCCATTAGGTCTCCGTCAAGTACCCTTTCAACATCATGGACTTCAAGACCTGTTCTGTGGTCTTTTATCATCTTGTATGGATGGAGCACATATGACCTTATCTGATTTCCCCATGCAATCTCTGTTTTTTCCCCTTCAAGTTCCCTTTTCTTCTGTTCCTGTTTCTCTTTCTCCATCTGGTATAGCCTTGCCTTGAGAAGTCTCATTGCAATCTGTCTGTTCTGATACTGGGACCTTTCACTCCTTGATGTTACTGTGATGCCGGTGGGAATGTGTATAAGCCTGACTGCGGTGTTAACCTTGTTCACATTCTGACCACCTGGCCCTGAAGACCTGAAGGTCTCCATCTTTATGTCATCGTCCCTTATCTCAATCTCCACATCGTCCTGTATAAGTGGATATACAAACACACTTGCAAATGATGTGTGTCTTCTTTTACTTGCATCAAATGGAGAGATTCTCACCAGCCTGTGGACGCCACTCTCTGCCTTAAGATAGCCATATGCATATGGTGAGTTTATCTGGATGGTTGCATCCTTTATCCCTGCCTCATCACCTGCCTGAAAATCTATTATCTCGTACTTGTACCCCATGTTTTCAATAAACCTTGTGTACATCCTGTAAAGCATGCTTGCCCAGTCACATGATTCAGTCCCACCTGCTCCAGGATGGATTGTGAGGATTGCTCCCCTTCTGTCGTCAGGGTCAGAGAGGAGTAATTTTGCCTCAAGCGATTCTATCTTTTTTAACAATCTCTCTGCCTCTTTCTGTATGACATTCTCCTCCTCACCCAGATTTGACAGTTCAATGAGGTCATTAACATCCCTCTCAAGTTCCTCAAAGGTGTTTATTTCATCCGAAATCTCTTTTAGTTCCCTGTTTATCTCCTTTGCCTTTTCAGGATTCTTCCACAGGTCTTCACCAGAGGCAATTTTTTCAAGTTCAGAGAGCCTTGACCTTTTTGATTCAATGTCAAAGATACCCCCTGAGTTCTTCAAGTTTATTCTTCAATGTATCAAGCATTCAGCCTCCCCTTTATGAATTTTATCTCATCATCCTTTGTTTTTATCCTGCCCTGCCATCTTAAAACCATTATCTCCTCAAGTATTTTTCCCATTTCAGGACCAGGTGATATGCCAAGTTTTTTCATCTCACCACCTGATATTTCAGGAGAAATCCTCTCCCTTACAGTGAAGAATTTAACAACTTCTTCTGAATTTTCAATATACGCATACACCAGTGGCAGATAATCTTCATCAATCCTTGCTACTTTTATGATATCAAATGTGCCAAGACTCTTTATAAGATTTATATTCTTACGCATGTGGGATGTTAGGGGAAAATCATCAGTGCACATGAGAAGGGAAGCAAGAAGGCTTTTCTCCGGGTTTATACCTGTTTTTTCTGAAAATTCTATAATCTTGTTCAGGATTTTATCCTCAACTGTGCAGAGGTTTAGAACTGAATGTATATGATGTTTTGTTAAAACCCTGATTCCTTCAATTCCCTCCTTAGATATGAATTCCAGTTCTCTCAGAATCCTCTCTCTACTGACCACTTTTAAATAATCAATATTCCTTCTCAGATATTCAAGGGTTTTATCTTCAAATGTGAATCCAAACCTTGCGGAGAATCTGATTCCCCGGAGTATCCTTGTAGGGTCATCCTGAAAACTCTTCTCATGCATTACCCTTAAAACACCTTTATTCAGGTCATTCAATCCTTCAACAATGTCAATCAATTCACCAAAATTATCGGGAGTAATGGATATTGCCATTGCATTTATGGTGAAGTCCCTCCTCCTCATATCCTCTTCAAAATTTCCAGGTTCAACTATGGGGAGAGAGCCAGGGGTAGGGTAGGTTTCCTTTCTTGCAGATGCGAAGTCTATTATGAATTTTCTTCCCTTCACCTTTGCCGTGAGGAATTCAGGATGAACCTTTACCCTCATGTTGTGGTGTCTTGCATACTCTTCAGCAACACCAATTGCATTACCTTCAACCATTATGTCAATATCTTTTAATTTTCTTTTCAGGATAAGGTCTCGTGCAGGGCCTCCAACAAGATATGCCCTGTGTCCCTTTGAGTAGGAGATTGTTCCAATCTCCTTGAGGATAGGGGAAATGTTATCAGGTATGGGAATAAACATATTTAACAACTATATCAACAATGTCCTCTGGTTTTATCCCCTCTGCAGTGGCAAGGAAGTTTGTGATTATCCTGTGGTCAAATACAAGATGGACTACCTGTTTAATATCTTCAGGTGAAGGGGTTGGTCTGCCATCCAGATATGCGCGTGCCTTTGCACCGAGAAGGAGATACTGACCACCCCTTGGACTTACCCCCCATTCAACATATTTTTTCACATCATCAATGTGTGATGTCTGTGGTCTTGTTTCTTTCAAAAGATTCATAACAATGTCAAGAACCTCCTCACTCACAGGCATGCTTTTGATTTCCTCTTTTATCCTTTTTAACTCCTTCTTTGAAACAACCTCCTTCACCATTGAGATATCTTCCACAATGCCCCTTGCAACAATTAATCTTTCAGATTCTTCCTCAGGATAGTCA
>QNDZ01000230.1 GCA_003646055.1 bacterium | reverse complement strand
TTGAGGCAATACAGGCAGGTGCAAAGGACTATGTGGTTAAACCTTTCCAGCCTTCAAGGGTTCTTGAAGCCGTACAGAGGGTGCTGAAACTGTAAAAGATATGATTGATAATTCTGTTGGTGAAGAGTACAAAAAACTGTTTAAGAGCGAGGTTATATCTTACCTTGACAACCTCAACAACCTTGTGGTGGAACTTGAAAAACACCCTGAGAGGAAGGATGTTATTGATGAAATCTTCAGGATTTTCCACACGATCAAAAGTATGGCAGGAACAATGGGTTATGAAGAGATGTCACAACTCTGCCACAGAATTGAAGACCTTCTGTTTCCTGTAAGAAACGGAGAAGAAAAGGTATCCCAGAATCTCATTGATGAAATCCTGAATGGAATAGACTTTATTGAAAATTTCGTCACCGGTGAGAAGAAAACCATTAACAGGCTAAAAATAACGTTGAATAAAGAGACACCTCTTCCTGGCGCAAGATTCTTCACAATACTCAATAACCTGAAATCCATTACCGATGTGGAACTTCTTGAACCAGGTATTGAGGAACTTACAGGTGAAGAGGATATCTTCCAGTTTGTGATTTCCACAGGCAACCCAGAGAAGATTCAGGAAGAACTAAGAAAATACTCAGAGGTTGAAAAGGTTGAATTGCTTGCTGAAGAGGAAAAGGAACACGTTGTAAAGGATGAGTCAAAAAAACCAAGAGAGTTGAGGGTTGATATTGAGGACCTTGATGCCCTCCAGAATATTCTTGCCGAACTTGTCATCACAAGGGAAAGGCTGAAGGAACTCATTAAAGAGAGGGGTGATGCTGATTTGAATTCTGCAATGGAATTCCACTCAAGGGCAATCTCAGACCTTCAAAACATAGTTATGAAGATAAGGATGGTTCCACTTTCACACATATTTGACAGATTTCCCAGGTATGTGAGAGACCTGGCAAAAAACCTGGGCAAAAAAATCAACCTGAAAATAATCGGGAGTGATATTGAACTTGACAGGTCACTCATTGAAAGTATTTCAGACCCATTGCATCACCTTGTGAGAAATGCAGTTGACCATGGGATTGAACCCCCTGAAGAGAGAAAAAGGATGGGGAAAAATGAAGAAGGAACAATTGAGATTAAGGCATCAAGGGAGAAGGGTTTCATAAAGATTACAATCTCGGATGATGGGAGTGGCATAGATACCGAGAACATAAAAATTATGGCTTTAAAGAAGGGATTGATAAAGGAAGAGCAGGCAGGAAGGCTGAGTGAAAGGGAACTTATTTCCTTCCTGTTTCTACCTGGATTCAGTACAAGAGAAGAGGTGAGTGACCTTTCAGGCAGGGGTGTTGGGCTTGATGTGGTTAGGGAAGCCATGAGGAAGATTGGAGGAAATGTGGAGCTCCATTCTGTTCAGGGAAAGGGTACAACAATAAACCTTTACATCCCCCTCACCATGGCAATAATCAAGGCTTACATTATAAGGGTAGAAAATGAATTCTATGCAATACCTTTAACCTTTTTGATAGAGACCACATCCGTTGATAAAAACAGAGTATCATTCATCCATGGAAAACCACTTGTCATCTTGAGAAACGAGGTGATGCCCCTCTACAATCTGAGAAAGATATTGAGTCTTAAAGACAGAAATGGAGATGGAACAGATATGCCTACCCTGGTGTTGAATGTTGAGGGCAAAAGATTTATATTATTGGCAGATGAACTGATAACATCTGGAGATATTGTGGTTAAACATCTTCCTGTGATAATAAGAGATATCAGACAATATACGGGTGTAACCATAATGGGCGATGGATATCCCTGTCTTATACTTGATGTGCCAAATCTTGTTCAATAGGAGGAACCTATATGAGGTTAAAGGACTTAAACAAATTACATCTGGATGGAATTAAAGAGGCAGCAAATATAGGTAGTGGACATGCAGCCACTGCCCTTTCCCAGATGATGGGGAAGAGTATCATGGTGAGTGTTCCAGAGGTTAAAGTTTTGAAACTGGAGGAAGTTCCGTATATATTTGGTGAAAAAACACCTGTTGTTGCAGCAGTGCTCACCAACTTTTTCGGGGACATAACAGGTAGAAACCTCCTTGTTTTCCCTGAGGATAAAGCACGCCTCCTTGTGGACATCCTTCTGGCAAAAAATCCAGGTGAAACTGTTGGTTTTGGAGAGATGGAAATATCATCCCTCAAGGAGATAGCAAACATAGTTTCAAGTTCCTACCTGAGTGCTATCTCTGAATTTTTAGGGATAATGGTGCTGCCCTCTGTTCCATCCTTCACACTTGATGACCTTGCAGCAGTTCTCACAAGCGTTTATCTACAGTTTACTGACGAGGATGATAGGGAGTATGCATTCTGTGTTGAGACAAGTTTTTACTTCACCGAAGAGGCTGTTAAACTGGAGGGATACCTTCTTATGATACCTGACAAAATGGGACTTGAAAGAATGTTAAAAAGCCTTGGACTTCTGTAATGGGAATAAGTGAACAGGAAGCAAGGATTCTAAAACTTTTTGCAAGCAAGATTGACCCCAATGATGCGGGGGCCCACAACAATCTTGCTGTTGTGTACTTCAACAAAGGCCTGTATGAAGAGGCAATTAAGGAGTTAAAAAAGGCGCTTGAAATAGACCCACACTTCACACTTGCCAGAAACAATCTGGAGTTCATTTATAAAAAGATTGGTTATTATGATAGGACAATTCAGGAACTTCAAGAAAAAATCAATGAAAACCCTGATGACCTTGAGTCCCTGAAACAACTTGCAGAGGCATACAAAAACACAGGGCAGTACTTCAAGGCAATCAGAATATACAAACAGTACCTTAATAAAAACCCTGAGGATGTTGAGGCAATTGAAAACTATGGTGTTTCCCTGAAGGCAATTGGATTTTATGACGATGCAGCAGATGTTTTCAGAAGATTATCAAAGATAATTCCTGATTCAAGCCATATAAGAAGACACCTTGGTGAGGTTTATTATAATCTGGGGCTCCTTGACAGGGCAATATCTGAATTCAAGGAAGCCATTAAGATAGACCCCAATGATGCTCAGGCACATTTCCTTCTTGCCTTTGTATATGGTGAAAAGGGCGACTTCCAGAG
>QNDZ01000229.1 GCA_003646055.1 bacterium | reverse complement strand
ATTCTCAATAAGGCTGGATAGGGCAACCCTTTTGCTCGGGGGGAGAACAATCCCACTCCTTGATACAGTCTGAGCAGAGGAGACCACAACGAGAGAAAGGATATTGTTTGAGGGATAACCCTTTAACACATGAACATATTCCCTTATGTTCTCAGGATTTTCAAAGGACTCTGTCTTCATTATCCTGTAAAGGTCTGCACTATTCAGGCAATCCACATAGTACTC
Source organism: bacterium (assembly GCA_003646055.1). Classification (GTDB taxonomy): domain Bacteria; phylum Hydrothermota; class UBA3072; order UBA3072; family B12-G15; genus B12-G15. Next base: position 2,904 of record QNDZ01000229.1, on the reverse strand, counting down.
ACCCTCAATTGAAGGGGACCTCAACACCATTGTGATGGTTGTATCAGGTTTCCTGTATCTTCCCAGGACCACCTTTACCCTGAATTTCTCATCTGGTGAATACTCCTCTGATGGGATAATTATGTCCTTCACTGTAAAGAGATTCACACCCTTTCCTGGTTTAAGTTTCAAATTGATAGATCTTATTTTTAACTCACCATACGGATTATTTAAAACGTCCCCAATAATGCCTGAAGCAAAGAATGTCATATCCCTATAAAGCCCTTTACCCGCAAGATAATAGGTTCTTTTTAAAACCTCTTCCCTCCCTCCAAATTCAATGGATATATTCAGGTCTGCCTTTACAGTCCCTTCAAAATCTGACCCGAGTATCTCTGCAATTGCTGAAAAGGAGAGTGAACCTGTAAGATAAGGAATAATAGTTGGATAATCTGCAAGCCTGTAATGAAACTTTTTAAAACCTCCATCTATTGTGAATTCAATCCACTGTGGTTTTCTTCCTATCTCTGCAATCACACCTGTTCCTCCATCCCATACTGTTGTGCCAATAACCTTAAGGGGTGATATAAATTTGAATGATGAATAGATTGAGGGAAGCAAACCTGTAACCTTTCCCGTTGCAAAGGGAAGTTCAACACCACCTGAAAGAAGAGCAGGGTGTCCAAAGGAAAAAATCCTTTTGCCCTCTGTGTAGGTAAGGGTTCCCATGACAGCAATCACAGCATCCCCATCTACAAACACAATCCCCACAGGAGCACCAGGAACTAAACTTCCCTTACCTGTATCCCTTCCAGCAGGCACCGCCTCAAGATTGAACATTGTTGCTATACTGTCAACATAAGGATTTATACCTATACCTGAAACAGTAAGAAGTGACCTGAGTGGAGCAATCCCCTTCACACTACCAAAGGTGGATATCATATCCTGCATTTCTTCTGCTGGTGTTATACCGCATATTGGGTCTTTGGAGAATGTCCATGAATACGCAACTGCTCCAAGAAGTTTACCATCAATGTAAACTGGTGAACCACTCATTCCTGCAAGAACACCCGTATGCTTGATTATCTCTCCGTCAAGTTTTGCAAGCACTATTGTATGACCTGGATTCACTCCATGGAGAACATCTATTACCTCAACCCTGAAGGTATCAATCCTTGTTCCATAAAATGATGTGAGGCCATATCCTTTAAGCCCTGGTTTCACACTATCCACAGAAAAAAACTTATTATCCCCTGAGGCTGTTAACATCAGAAATAATAGATAAAACATTCTCCTCATACTCCTTTCCCTTCTCCCTTGAAACAAGGTGTGCATTGAGAAGGATGAGGTTGGCAAGGCTCTGGAATAAATAGGGATAACTCTTCTTCAATGCTATCAGGTCATTTCTCAGGGTCTCCCAGTCCCCCCTTTCAATAGGGCCTGTCTGCGCCTTATCAAACCCATCTCTATCCATGTTATTTATCACAGAACCAGCAAGTCTGAGAACCTCTGATTTTTCAATACCAAGCCCATTCAGTATCTCTCCTGCATGGATGAGAAGGGTTAAAACAAGGTTAGAACCAATAACACATGCAGCATGGTACAGTGGCTTATCTTCTGAATGAATTATATAGTATCTTCCACCAAGTTCTTCCACAATTCTTTTACCCATCTCCTGTCCTTTTGCATCCCCCTCAATTGTCCAGGGAAGACCCAGAAGTTCCATGTTCCTCTGGCCTATTGAAACAATTGGGTGGATGGAAAGAACACCTTCCCTTCCAAAAATATTTGATGGCATACTACCACTTAGATGTGCAAAAACATGGGCTCTATTCCTGGAAACCTTTTCTGATACAACTGGTATGAGGCTGTCTGGAACAGTGAAAAATATTGTATCAACCTGTGGGATATCCTGAAGATCAGGATAAAACTCTGCATCCACATCATCATGGGGTTTAAGAGAATGATAACCCAAACATATATGACCCCTCTTTCTCAAAGAAAAAAAGAGGGAAGAGCCCGCTCTTCCCATACCAACGATAAAAAACCTCATGGCAGAAATACTGGCCTACTCCCCCTGAGGAAGAACATTGACATACTTTCTGCCCTTCCTCACAGAAAAGGTCACAACCCCATCAATCAAGGCAAAGAGGGTGTCATCACCACCCCTGCCCACATTCAGACCAGGGTGATACTTTGTTCCCCTCTGTCTCACAAGAACCATTCCAGCCTTAACATTCTGGCCAGCGAACCTCTTTATACCAAGAAATTTTGGGGCTGAATCCCTTCCATTACGGGAAGAACCAACTCCTTTTTTGTGTGCCATATCATTCCTCCCTTAATACGTTTGTTATCTTAACCCTGGTGTACAGTTGTCTGTGACCCTTCTTCCTTCTGTAGTTCTTTCTCCTCTTGTACTTATAGACTATTATGGTTGGGTCGTGTCCATGTTCAACAACCTCTGCCTCAAGTTTCACACCCTCAATGTATGGTTTACCAATCTCAACATTATCATTGTCCTTCAGTAAAAGAACCTTATCAATTATGATTTTCTCGCCTTCTGGAACATCAATCTTTTGCAACTTCAACACATCACCCTTATCAGCAACATACTGGAATCCATCCTTCTCAAACACTATATACATTACTTACCTCCTTCTGGTGTCAAAGGTAACTGTGGAATCTCCTGACCGGCCTGCGGTACCTCCGGGGTCTGTTCTCCACCCTGCTGTGGTGTCTGCTCTGTTCCCTGTGGAACCTGCTCTGGTGCCTGCTGTTCAACCGGTGGTGGAGCAGGTGGCCTCACCTTTCCCCTGTTGGCAACTGCATAGGCAATGGATATGGATGAAAGCATAAACAGTGCACCAAGTATGGCAGTTGCCTTTAAAAAGAATGGTTGAGCACCCTTCCCTCCGAACACGTTCT
>QNDZ01000228.1 GCA_003646055.1 bacterium | reverse complement strand
TTTAAGGACAATTATCACACCCTATATCAGGGCGGGGGTTTTCCCTGATACAAGGGAATATAACTGGAGCGTTGGTGTTGACAATCAGTTCAGGATTGGGTCAGACTATATCATTGACATGAGTATAAACCCTGACTTCTGTCAGGTGGAAGCAGACCCACATCAGTTGAACCTTGAGACATACGAGATTTTTTATCCTGAACACAGACCCTTCTTCATTGAAGGAAAGGAAATGTTCAGTTCTTATCCAGAAATATTTTATTCAAGGAGGATAGGTAAACTTGACTATTTTGAAAGCACAGACTCCATTGTATCCATACCTGATGCAGCAACCATTCTCTCCGCAATAAAATTCACATCAAAGAGGGGCAAACATCAAACAGGTGTGCTCTATGCTGTAACAGACAGGGAGTATGCAGAACTCATTGATACCAATGGGAATGTATCTCAGGAAATGATACAGCCCTTGAGGCACTACATGGTTCTGATGAACAGGATTGATTTTTCCCCTGACGCATATGCAAGGATAATGAATGCAACAGAGATTGATAACAGCCTCTACGGAGGTATGGCATGGCTCATTGATGGAAGTTTTCCCCTGAAAAGAAATTTCCTTGTAACAGGCTCTTACTCACTCTCATACAACGACACTATTCTTAAAGTCAATCCTGGAAAGGCTGTTTATCTATCCAGTAATTATTCAGGTAAGTGGTACAGCCTCTTCCTCACAGGAACCTATATGGATACACTTTATGATGTGAACAGGACGGGTTACAATTCCCGTAATGATTTGAGAGGTTTGAACTCTGGTTTTGCAATGTGGAACAACAGGAGGATTTCATTCCTCAACAGTATCTATTCCCAATTAAGATTTACCTACTATGAAAATCTTAATGGTGAGCCAACGGATAAATTCCTTTATTACAGTGTAAGCACGAGTTTCACGAACAAGCATTCCCTCTCCATATCAATGAACTACTCACCATCCCATTATGACGACCTTCTCACAAGGGGTGGACCTTCTGTATATCTGCCTTCACACTATGGTTATTTTATATTCTATGGAACGGATAGAACAAGGATGTTTGCATGCAGGTTCGTTTACGGAACAGGTATATCCGGTCAGTCAATCACAAGGCGAATTGAATTAATACTCATGGGTGCACCCTCAAAAATGGGGAGTTTCAGAATCACATACTCCATTTCAACCACAAAGAATCCATATCAATGGATCACCAATGTTTTTGACACAACTACAAACTCTTATGTCTATGTGTTTGGTGATATTGATAGACTGGAAAACACCCTTGAAACAAGGATGAGTTTCAATCCCAGCACCAACCTTTCATTCCAGTTGTGGGCAAGGACATATATGGACAGGGGTATATATAGAAGGATAAAGAAACTTGAAGACCCTGATACTCCCTCATTCAGCAACTACACCATTGATTACAATCCAGACTTCCTTATGAAATCCATACAGATTCATTCTGTTTTAAGGTGGGAATACAGAAAGGGGAGTGAATTCTACCTGGTTTACACAAAGGACCTGTGGAGTAATATCTATGAAACAAGGGAAAACATCCCTCCCTCTGAACTCCTGAAACTCTTCAAATGGCATGGGGGGAATAAGGTTTCTGCAAAAATAACATATAGATTCAACATATGATTCTCCTGATCCTCTTCTCACTCCGTTTTGTTGCTGTTGGAGACATTCTTCTGGACAGGGGCGTAAGAAGATACATCAATAAAAATGGAATAAAATCCCTTTTTTCAGATGTGGACTCAATCATTAAATCTGCTGATGTGTCAATATGCAATCTTGAATCCCCAATAACAAAAACAGGAATCCCTGTTAATAAGCCCTACTGCTTCAGGGGTGAACCTGAATACCTTGCAGGTGTTTACAGGGCAGGTTTCAATGTGTTCAACATCGCAAACAACCACACCATAGATTGGGGAAAGAAGGGGTTTCTGAATACCATGAGAAACATTGAAAGAATTGGAGGATACTTTACAGGTGGTGGAAGATTTCAGAAAGAGGCGGAAGAGCCATTGATTATATCACATGGGGAGATTACCATTGCAATCTTCGGTGCTGTTGACCTGTTTGACCCAGAGGTTGTTAAGGCTCTAAAATACAGGCCAGGTCCATACTGCCTTGATGTAAAATCCCTTGAGAGGCACATAAAATTCATAAGGCCATTTGTTGATTACATCATACTCACAATACACTGGGGCAAAGAGTATGAACCATTCCCTGAACAGAAACAGGTTAAACTTGCCCACAGGCTTGTGGATGCAGGTGTGGACATAATCATTGGTCACCATCCTCATGTGTTGCAGGGTGTGGAAATATACAAAAATAAAATAATACTATACAGTCTTGGAAACTTTGTATTTGACCAGAAGAAGGACTATCAGCGAGAAACTGTAATGTTCAGGTGTACATTGACAAAAACAGGGATAAAAGATATTGAATTTGTGCCCATTTTTATAACCGATTGCCAGCCACGGATTCCTGACAGAAAAATGTCAAATATCATAAAAAACAGGATTATTGCATTATCTTCTATTTTTGGAACAGGGTTCATGGAATCAGGTGAGAGTCTTTTTTTATGCAAAAGGGCAGGTGAGCCTCTTATTATTCAAAACTCACACATTGAGCACATTCCAATCTTAACCAACCTTTCTGGAAAAGAAAAAATTATACAATCCCCTAAAAAGTGAATTTACACAACTCAACATTACAACTTTGTATAATATTATAATTTTGTATAACATATTACCGCTTATAATACTTTAGAAATCAACAGTTTTTTTCTGGAACATTCCTTGCACAATTAATAAAAAAAAAGGGAGGTGAATTATGAAACGTTTAATGGTTTTAATGTTTTTGCCTCTTCTGATGTTTGCGGGAACAAGGGAGTTTGTGTTCATGGGTGGTGTGGAGAATGAACAGGCAGACATGCTCCAGCAGGGAGAATTTAGATTATACCTTGACTTCTCACCTGAACTCAAGTTCAATACATTCATATCTGGATTCAGGGACGGGTCAGATATTACTGCCACTATTGGATGGGGTCTGGAATACAGAATCCGGTTCTTCATTGCTCCATACTTTGGCATAGGTGCTTGCATCCACTACATA
>QNDZ01000227.1 GCA_003646055.1 bacterium | reverse complement strand
TGGTCAAACAGGGGTGAGGGTATTCATACCTATATTGATGAAATTCCTGAAAAGGTGAAGTATCCATTTCCCATGGTGATTGGCATAATTGCATCTGATTGGCCTGGATTTTCTGATGCTGTGATGGGTGCAATTCATGAGAAGGGATGGAATATATACTATGAGGTGGGTATGGTGGCAGAGATACAGGATAAGGAGGTGGGGATAATAATTGTTGTGATAAGGATTGATGATGAAGACAGTATGAAGAAGTTCCTTGGTGAGCGGGACGAAATTTTACAGAACATAAGGTATATTTCCATCGGTTCTGTTGCCAAGAGACTACTTATTTCAATGGAGGCAAAGAGGCTGGAAATATATTCAAAGGTTGTTGATGTGATAGAAAGGAGTGTGGAGAAAAAGATACTGCCCCATTTAATAGGACCTGATGGTGAGGTGTTTAAGTTTTTTGCATCAAGGTCAAAGGCATATATTGAGGAGAGAAAACCCGAAGACCTTGCTGACCAGATAATACACAACTACAAAATTATACAGAGGGTAAAAAGGAGCAGGGGTGAGGTTCAGGTCTGGGTGAAGAATATCAAGACCACAAAGGAACACCTTACAGGCATAACAGTGGGATTTTTTGAGAAAGACCTTTCATTGAAGGAGGTTCTTGAGGCCATTTCCTTTGCCACTGGTGGAATGGATATAAAGTACAACAAGGAATTCACCACATCAGATGGAATAACCGTCGTGAGGCTTGAAATCACTGACCAGGAAGGGAAACCATTTGGTAGGGCAATCCACGAGAGGATAAGGAAGGTTCTGTACAGGCTTTACAGGAAGAGGAAGGTTGAAAGGGATAGGTTCAGAGATTATTTTGGTGGATTTGAGCATTTTATGAGGGCAATCATTCCATTCCTTGTTCAGGAGTTTAACAGAACAGGGATAAAGCAGGTCTTTCTCAATGTGATGTCTTCCTCTGAGTTTTACATAGATTTCAAAATTCTGATGGTTCTGCCAGAGGGGGAGGATACAAAGGGTTTGATAGAGGAGATAGGGAAACATCCCTATTTATTCATTCTTGCAATACATCCACCTAAGAAATTCGGGAATACTGTTGTTAATATCATTGATGTAAGGGCTGAATCAGCAGGGTTTGACAACACCTCAAAGATGTATGATGCACTGAAGGAGATAATTTCAAGACACATTGGAAAATTCAGGGATTTTGACGAGGGAATGAGGAAGATGGACGTAATGAAGATAGATACGATTTCAAAGATGCTCAAGGAAGTTCCACCTGACCTGGTGAAGAAACTCTACTACTCCATAGAGGATTTTTACAGGTTGAGCGAGACAGAGGAGCATCTTGCAAAGTTGATAAAACTTGGATATGCAGCCATGGTTGAATCAAGGGATAAAAGCCCGATAGTATTGTACGAGAATGTATCAAATGGAACACTGCTTGCCCTTGTTTTCCCCAAAGACATACCTGTATTAAGGAAGACCATTGAATTGAGTGGACAGTTTGAACTCACATTCTCCAGACTTGAGATGCCAGGACAGTACCTGATGCTGATTAAACTATCAAAGGATGGTAATCCACTTGGTGAGAAGGAACTGGAAGATTTGAAATCCCATCTGATTGAATGATGCTCCCTCTTTTTCTCATAGGGGTATTGAGCGTATTCACCCAGACATTCCTCCTCAGGGAGGTTTTTCTTGTTTTTTCAGGGAATGAACTCTCAACAGGCCTGCTTCTTTCTTCCTGGATGTTGTGGATTGGTGCTGGTGTGAGTTTTTCAAGAAGGCATGGTAATCTTGCACTTTATTCCATTCTCTATTTATTATTTTTCCCCATAGCCCTATTTTTCACCTATTCTGTGAAGACCCTCTTCCATATAGGCTCAGGAGAGATTGCAGGTGTTCCAGTAATTCTTTTTACATCCTTTGTAATATTATCACCTCTATTCTTTATTCTCGGTTGCATATTTGGAAGGGGAATGAAGGAATGGGAAGAAGGGGAAAGCATAAGAGGTTTTATAAGACCATATATGATGGACTCCATTGGTGACCTTACTGGTGGTCTTCTTTTCTCCTATGTGACACTGATGTTTATTCCTCCATCAATCAGACCGATTGTCTCCTGTGGTCTTGCCATATGGATTGGTATTCTCTTCTTAAAGAGGAGGATTTATTACCTGTTGTTCATTTTACTTGTGCCACTGTATTTTGCATTTGGATTCTCATTTCACCACGGGATAAAAAGAAATCTTCCCCATGGTAAACATTCAAAGATATATGACACCCTTTATGGAAGGTATGTGTTCCTTGAAGAGAAGGGAATGGTAAGTTTGTATTTAAATGGTGTTCTTTCCTTCACCTATCCCAACAGGTTTATTGATGAACATGTACACATACCTTTTATGTTTGTTAAGAAGAACAATCCTGAGATCCTATCCCTTGGTCTGCCAGCACCTGGAGAGGCTGAGGAACTGGTAAAGGAAGGTTCTCTCACCATTGTGCAACCAGATAAAAATCTTCCCTTTAAATCCATGTATCCAGAAAAGGTTAGATGGGTTTATTCTGACCCGATGAGATTTATTTTGCGGAGTGAACAAAGATATGATGTTGTTTTTCTTAATACAGGTATGCCAGTTTCTCTTGAATCAGCAAGGTTTTTCACCAGAACCTCTGCGAAAAGGATATCAGGACTGATTACAGGTAATGGGATTTTGATTGTTAGAATTCCCTCATCAGAGAATTATATAGAGGGGGTTATAAAGGAGATTGGTGATGTTACAGTTTCAACCTTCAGAACATTTTTTGGGTATCACTACATTATTCCAGGAGAAACAGCAATGGTTTTGTTTTCAATGGCTCCACTTAATCCTGATGAGAGCAGGATTGATGGGGTCAGGGAGAAAATGAGGGTGGCTTATCTGACACCATATTATTTGAGATGGCTCATTGAGGGAGAGAGACACTCCTATGCACAGGAGAGGATTACGGGTAGTGTTCCTTCAACAATGCAGAAACCCGTGATATTTTACCTGTTCACAAAATACTGGGCGGAGAAGTATTCCCCTATTTTTTACAAATTTCTATCAGTTTTCTCAAGGATAAAACCATATGTATTCTTCCTGATTCTACTTGTTCCCCTTTTCTTTAAGA
>QNDZ01000226.1 GCA_003646055.1 bacterium | reverse complement strand
ATATTACTGAGACCTTTTGCCACGGCGTTACGGCAGCCTATCTCTTCAAATATTTTTAAGGAATGTTCATAACACCTCAGTGCCTTGGTGTATTCACCGATGTTGTAATAAACAATACCAATATTATTCAGATTTTTTCCCTCAATTTCAGGGTTACCTATTGTCCTGGATATTTTTAATGATTGCTGAAAAAATTCAAGAGCCTGATTAAACTTGCCAATGGTTTGATAGACTACCCCGATATTATTTAGATTCTCTGCCTGTCCCATCAGGTCTTTTAGTGCTTCTTTTATTTTTAATGAGCGTTTGTAACACTTCAATGCATCTTGATATTCACCAAGGTAGAAGTGAATGTTACCAATAAGTTTATAGGTTTCTGCCTTACCACGTTTATCCCCCAATTTTTCGTATATCTCTTGGGCTTTTGAGATTACTTGAGAAGCTTTATCGTACTGACCTGTATCTTGATAAACCTTAGAAAGGACAATAAGACAATCTGCTTTTTTCTTCCTGTCCCCTATTATTTTTGCTTTTTTGATGGCCTCTTCCAGATCAATGATTGCCTTTTCATTTTCTCCCATCAGATTTAATACCTCTGCTCTTTTTTTCAGGCATTCTATTTCCTTTACTGTTCTGTTTTTTGTTGTCTTATCCAGACTTTCAATTGCCCAGGTGTAAAACCTTATTGCATCCTTATTTGCATAGGCATCCCTTGCCCTGTCCCCTGCGAGAATACTGTAATTAACTGCCTTTCCCCTGTCCCCACTCAAGTAAAAGTGGTTGGCTAATTCTTCAACAACCTCATTGGTATGTCCCTTATACAGACTCAACAACTTCTCCCCCACAATTTGATGGTAACGTCTTAATTTGCCCTTGCTTATCTTCTGATAGACTATTTCCCTGATTAAATCCTCTGAAAAACAGTACTGCTCACTACCCCTCTCTTTCAACAGCCTCATCTCCAATATCTCATCCATTAAATCAAAAAGGAGTCCCTCATTTATCCCGGTTATTTCCCGAAGAAGGGAAAAATTGAACTCCCTGCCAATCACCGATGCATACTCTATTACCCTGTGCGCATCTCTATCAATCATACTCAACTTTCTCTCAACCACTCCCTCAAGAGAATAAGGAATAATAACCTTCCTGTTTTCATCAAATACCCATTCCTCTTTGTTCCAGACAAGGGCATTATTCTCTTCTAAGGATTTAACCAATTCCTCTATGAAAAATGGATTACCACCCGTCTTTTTGAATACATATTCAACCAATCTGGTGGGTGGTTTTGCATCAAGAATCAATGAAAGCATCAGTGCAACATCTTGAAATTTAAAAGGAAGAAGTTTTATTTCTTTGTATAAACCTTCCCTGCTCATCAATTGAAGAATATTCTGGAAGTAACCTTCCTTTGACTCCTCTATGCGGAATGTCAAAAAGAAAAATACAGGGTTTTCCCTTAGAGACCTGATCAGGTAGTAAAGAAGATCAAGGGAACCGTCATCTGCCCAGTGAATATTATCAAAGACTATAAAAATAGGTCTTTTTGATGCTCCAATGGATAAAAATCTCCTTATGCCTTCAAAAAGCCTGTACTTGTCAACCATAAAAATGTCTTCCTCCATTTCTCTTGCCCTGTTAGTGAGTTCAGGAACTATTTTCATTATCTCCATTTCATAAACCCTGGGTATCTGTTCAATACACTCTTTGCACTCTTTATAAACCAATGCCCGTATAATCTCCCTGAAAGGAAAGTATGGAATGGACTTTGTGGTTGCAGAAAGGTTGCTGCTCAACATTAGAGCATCTTGAAAATAGGTATCTTTTGCCACCTCCTGAACTAATCTTGTCTTGCCCACACCAATCTCACCACTGATGCATACTACACCACCTTTTCCACTAAATATTGATTTGCTTATTTCCTTTATTTTCTCTAATTCGGCACCCCTCCCAACAATTTCTTTGGTGGGTATGATTAATTCCCTCCTCTCCTTATCAAAAAAACCTATTCTGTCTCTTCCTGACCTTTTTGCATTGTACATATTTTTATCGGCAACCTCAAGCAGTGCTTTCCAATCTGTTGCATCCTTCGGGAATGAGGCTATACCTATACTTACAGTTAATCTTATCTGTGAAAACTCCATCCTTCTGCACTGTTCTATTATACGTTGGGAAATCCCCATTGCCTGCTTATAATTGGTGTTTGGTAATATACAGATGAATTCATCACCGCCATATCGGAATAAAGTATCATCCTGCCTTAACTGGTTTTTAAGGAAAAGAGCAAACCTCTTTAGTACCTCATCCCCCCGAGTGTGACCGTATGCGTCATTCACATTCTTGAAGTGGTCCAGGTCAATAAAAACTATTGACAATGGAATATCGTTCTTCTCAGCCTCCCTGAGTTTCTCCTGGATCTGCTGACAAAAATAACGCCTGTTGTAAAGAGTCGTCAAATCATCTATGTACTCTTTACCAACACCTCTCTTGTTCACTTTATGTATTTTACACCTTTTTGCTCCTTAGGCAAGATAATTTAGGTTGTATTTTGATTTTTATCAGAAAAACTTTTGTTCTCTATTTGAACCAGATTTCTAATAAATATGGGTATTGTTAAGTTTGCTATATTTCTACAAACTGTATAAACATTATTGACAAAATCCATTGATTCTGTATAAATAAACTATGCGGGGCCGTGGCGCAGCTGGAAGCGCGTCTGACTGGCAGTCAGGAGGTCACGGGTTCGAATCCCGTCGGCTCCATTATTAATACTAAACAAGGAGAAGATATGAGAAAGATTCTTTTAATTATCCCTTTGTTTTTGATTTTTGCAGGATGTTCTGAAAAGGGTGGATTTGCAGACCAGGCAAAGATTGTTAAGGCACAGTCCACGATGATTAAACTCAGGAATGCCCTTGAGGAATACAGAATTGACAAGGGTGCATACCCTGGACCCAATTCAGACTGGCTCAAACTCATTTCTCCTTATTTTACAAAGGAAAACCCTGTTGAGCCCGAACAGATTACGAGTATAAAACTGCTCCTTCTTGAATCAGAGAACATTGTAACCCAGATAAGCGGTGTTCTTGGCGAGTTGAGGAGGAAGGCACTCTTTGCTGATTCAAGCCTTGCCTCTGATATTTTCCAGATACTTGTGCCTATTGACAGCATACTGAACAAGATGAGGCTTGAGGT
>QNDZ01000225.1 GCA_003646055.1 bacterium | reverse complement strand
CAAAACCTTCTTATACGAAACCTTTAAGAATTATGTTCCTGCCTGGATGCAGACCAGAAAAAAGAAGGGATTTATTTTCCCCTTTGAAAAATGGCTTAAAGAGGATAAAATTAATGTTATGAAAACACTCAAGGATTCAGAACTTTTCAATAGAGAGGAGGTTGAAAGGATATACAACCAATTTCTCCAGGGCAGTCTGGGATGGCAATCTATATGGGCGTTGTATGTCTTTGAAAAATGGTGTGAAGTAAACAATGTTAACATTCAAAAAGGAGGTTTATGATGATGAGACAGGAACCAAAGGGAAAACCCATTGAGATTGAACTCGGTGAAGTGGAAGGTGTGTATTCAAACCTTGCAATAATAACCCACTCACCTGCTGAGATCATCATTGATTTTTGCAGAATACTTCCTGGTATGCCAAAGGCAAAGGTTAAATCCAGAATAATCATGACACCCCAGCATGCAAAACTTCTGATGAATGCCCTTGAGGACAACATAAGGAAGTTTGAGGAAAAATTTGGGGAGATAAAACTTGTCCAGGAAGAAGGAGGAAGGAATATAGGGTTCAAAACAGAGTGATAAAAGAAGCAGGGAGGTAATTTTATGTTATATGTACTTCGCTCTACAGGTATTCTTACACTCGGAACGGCTGAGAATGGGAACAATACTGACAGAAGAGGAGGTGGAATTGCCATTGGGGTTGAATACAAAGACATTTAAGGAGGTGTGATGTTCATCTTTCTTTTTTCCTTCCTTCCCTCCCTCATTGATTCATCCATAATCTATCATCAGGGAGAGGTGATTGACGAAAAAGGTTTTGAAACCCTTTTGAAAAGTGCACAGGTAGTTTTTGTTGGTGAAAAACACGACGACCCATTTGCTCATAAATGGGAACTTGAAATTCTTAAAGCCCTGCATTCTTCCGGTAAATATGCACTCTGTATGGAGATGTTTGAAAAGGATGTCCAGAATGTCCTTGATAACTATTTAAATGGGAAAATCTCAGAAGAAGAATTTTTGAAGAATTCAAGACCCTGGCCAAACTACAAGACTGATTACAGACCCATGGTTGAATATGCCAAGACAGAAGGCATACCTGTTGTTGCATCAAACATCCCAAGGAAAGAGGCAAGCCTGATTGCAAGAGGAGGAGAAGCCGTCCTTGACTCTATTACAAAATTCTCGCCCTATGCACATGTCAAGGTTTTCACAGATGACACGCTCTACAGAAAAAGGTTTTTCAGAACCGTGGAGGCACTGAAAAAATCAAGGATGAAAAAGGCTTCTATAATGAAGGAGAGATTCTATCTTGCACAATGCCTGAAGGATGGTGTTATGGCGCATTCAATAATGGAGTGGCTGGATAAAGGATATAATGTTTTACATGTGAATGGTTCATTCCACTCTGACTATCACACAGGAATAGTATATCAATTGAAAAAGCAAAGGCCAGATTTGAAAATCCTCACAATAAGGGTACTTGCACCTGAAGAGGAGATGGACAAAGATGCAGCGGACATAATAATAAGGAGAAAGTGATGTTTGCAAAGACACTCCTGCTACTTCTGGGTATAGGGATTGGGGCTTATGCCGTTTTCTGCTTTAAGAGAGGAATGGTTTACATGAAGGGGTATACTGCTTCAAGAGAGAAAAATCCAGGTGGGTTTTACCTCTCATTAATCATCTACCTGCTTTTTGCACTTGTGCTTATATTCTTTGGAATATTCGGCAAGGTGCAGGGATAACATAAAGAAAGGAGGAGATATGAGAAGGTTTGCTTTGCTTGTCATTGGCCTTTTTACTCTGATGGGTTGTGAGAAGGAGTTCAACCAGATGAAGTATGCAAAGGCACAGAAGAACATCATGGTGATTGAGACTGACTTTGGAACCATCAAGATTGCACTGTTCAAGAACGATGCACCAAAGAATGTTGCAAATGTAATGAAACTCGCAAAGGAAGGTTTTTACAATGGAACAACCTTCCACAGGGTGGTGAAAAACTTTGTTATACAGGGAGGAGACCCCCTTTCCAAGGACACCATACCTGAAAATGACGGCACAGGTGGACCTGGATACTATGTTGTGGATGAACTCAGCCAGAAATTGAAATTCCTTGAAGGAACCGTTGGCATGGCAAACGCTGGACCAAACACAAATGGTAGCCAGTTCTTTATATGCTGCAATCCTGTTCCCCATCTTGATGGTAAGTACACGGTTATTGGTCAGGTGATAGAAGGGATGGATGTGGTACACAAAATAGAGAATGTTAAGACTGGTGCAAGGGACAGACCCATTGAGAATGTTGTGATGAAAAAGGTTTACATCATAGAGAATAAGTGAAAATGAACAGGGTACTCTTTGAGAAGAAACTCAACAACAGGTTGATAAGGATTGTCCATGGAGACATAACCCTTGAGGAAGTGGATGCCATTGTGAATCCAGCGAATAAGTACCTCAGTCATGGCGGTGGTGTTGCAGGTGCAATAGTGAGAAGGGGAGGACAGATAATCCAGGAAGAGAGCAACAAACTTGCACCAGTTGAGGTGGGGAATGCAGTTATTACAACAGGTGGAAAACTCCCCGCAAAATATGTAATACATACGGTTGGTCCAATCTGGGGTGAAGGAAATGAGGAAGAAAAACTCCGCTCCGCTGTAAGAAGTGCAATCCTACTTGCAGATAAAAAGGAACTCAAGAGTTTATCCATTCCAGCAATATCAACAGGTATCTTTGGCTATCCAAAGAGGGAAGGAACCCGGGTTATTCTTGACGAAGCCATAAAGACACTTCAGGACTGCAGGCATGTAGAAGAGGTCAGGCTTTGTAATATTGACCAGGAGACCTGTAATCTCTTCCTTGAGCATATCAAAACCTTTAAATGGTCTTCATAATAACAGGTGGGGTTAATACCGGTAAAACAACTCTATTTGAACGAATCCACAAAAGGCAGGGGGGAGGGGGATTCTCCCTCCCCAAAATCATTGTAAATAACCAATTCAAAGGATACTGGATAAAGGATTTGAACACTGGTGAAAAAACAGAATTTGCACTTATAGAAAGTATGGATGGATATCTATACAAAATGGGAAGATTTTACTTCCTGCCACAGGGTATGGAATTTGCAAGAAGGATTTACAAAAAGGCCATTGAAACAGAAGAAAAAAACTTTTTTATTGATGAGATAGGCCCACTTGAACTT
>QNDZ01000224.1 GCA_003646055.1 bacterium | reverse complement strand
GAAAAAAAAAAAAAAACATCTTATAGTATTTATATGAAGAAATTAATTACTACAATCATAAAAAAATATTTATTGTTAATCCTGTTCTTTCTTTATATACCAGGGTGTGTATCACAATATGTACCTCCAAAGCCTGAAAAGTTTCCTCATTTGTATTATGATTATGAATGGGGTTTTGATTGTTTTAATGTGTGTGTTTATGGTTTCAGTAACAAGGATACAATAATGAGGTCTTTTTATGAGGCATATACAGAATTGCAGATTCACTCTTATTTCTATACTGGACCTGATACTGGATGGACTATAGCAGGGTTTAATCAAAAATTCTGGCGCGAAATTCGGAGACCCTATGCTGAAATGCAGTTGTGTGTTGTTGGGCATATAAAAGATTGGGATAGTCTCTATCCTACCAATTGGACATATACTGTGGGTATGGAAGGCCATGAAACCGAGCCAGGGCATGAGAATGGTGGAGGTCCTTATAGCTATACCATATTTGCTTTTGGAACTTTTATGTGGGAGGCACCTACAAACATGGATAGTGTACTTCCAGTGGACACCCTTTATCATGTGGGTGCATTTGCTATAATCCATGAACTTGGTCATCAGAGGGGCAATCTTACACATCCCGAGGATTGTCCTGCGTGCCATTCTACCTCCTGGTGTGTAATGATGAAAGGTATACCCATGAATTATGATAGTACCTTTATTGAGGGATATTACAGGTTTTGTTCAGAGTGTGAGAGCAAACTAAGGGCAGTTGACTGGGATAGTCTTTTGAAGGATTACAGGTAAGGAGGGGTTATGTTTTTAATTTTAATGTTTTTTTCAAATGTCAGAGTTCATTTGATAACAGATAAAGAAGAGTATCTTCTTGGTGAGGATATATATATTGAAGTGTTAATGGAGAATAAGACAAAGAATACAATTAAGGGAGGGATTCCCTCTGATATAAATAATTGGCTTTATGTGTATTACAATGGGGAGAGAAAGAAGTCTGTATTGAACTTCTTTAAGTGGGATCAAAGAAATTATGTTTTCAGGGGAAAGATTCAGCCAGATTCTACTATTATTATTATTTACCCTGTTTCTATAAAAATCCTTTTATACTTTGATTGTAACATGCCTAAACGTTTTCCATGTGGCGAGTATGAGATATTTGTTAAGTGTGCTTATACTGTACCGGGTTCAGGTGATACAGTTGAGGTTGTATCAGATACTGTGAGGGTGAGGGTTGTTGAACCTGAGGGTGAGGACAGAGAGGTTTTTGAATATTTGAAAAGTGTTGATCCCTGTTTTGGTTTTAAGGGTAAATTAAAGTTAAGTGGAGAAGAACTTTATAATTATGCAATGAGTCATCTTGAGAGTGAATATGCAGATGAAATATGGTTTTTAAGTTTACAAAAGTTAGACTGGGAGAGGTGGGATTTAAAGATAAAGAAAAATGTAAAACCAGTAAAAATAAAGAAAGTGAACAAGAGGGAGGAGTTCGTTAAGTTTATCCAGAGGTATCCTGATTCTCCCTATGTATTTGAACTTGCAAAAGAACTTTCAGGCTATCCACTTGCATCCCCACAAAGTGAAGAGGAATTGAGGGAATGGATACTGGATATATATCATGGAAAATGGAGGGATGCCATTGACCAGCAATTAAGGGGATGGATAGGTGCAATTAATTCTCCAAGGTTTAAGACAAGGCTTAATAGACTTAAATCAATCAAGAAGGAGAAATAGTATGCTGTTTTTACTGTTATCAGCGGGTCTTATAACAGATAAAGTGCATATTTTTGCAGAAGATGAGGAGATCTCAATGCATCGGATAACAAAAGATTCCATGTATAAATACATTTATCAATATTTTAATGAAGCAAATCCATTGTTTCTGAAGCCTGTTGATGCTTGCAGGTATTATTTTACACCTGATAGTTTTTATCTTTTGATTCTGGATGAGAAATGGGAACGTATTATCTGGCTTAAGTGTCAGGATGCAGGGAAGGGGTTTTATTCATCTGGTGAGGCACACAGGTTTGGTGGAACTGTTCATGCACCTGGCCTTTTGAGGATGCCTCACGGGATTGATTCTTATGGTGATGATATTTTTGTTGCTGATTGTGGTAATAACAGGGTATTATGGTTAATCTTTAATAGAGATGAAGATACATTGACTATTCATTCGGCATTTACAGGGCCTTACAATGGGAAATATCTTGACCATCCGAAGGATGTTTGTGTTAATTATAGTTTTATTTATAGATATTTTTATGTTCTTGATAAGGGGCGATATGTGAAGGTTTTTTATCCTTACAATGTGTTTTTATATGAATATGATGGTGATAATGACGGTATCAACATGGATTCAATCATTGGGATAGGGATAAGGCAGATTTCAGGTACATCCAATCCACCCAGGTATTATGTTTATCTTGCAGGGAAAGATAAGATATATTTATTGAAAGAGAAGAGTGGTTCTCCACCTATGGAACTGGAGGAGATAAAGCAATTTAATGGTGCGAATTTTACAGGGATAGATGTTACAAACAGTGGAGTATTTGTGGTTGACAGTAGGCGAAATAGTATACTATGTCTCTCCCCTGACTTAAGCAGGTCATATTTTGTTTATACTTCCAATACATTTCTATCAAGTGGAGTATTCAATATTTCTGTGAGTGGAAATGAGGCTGTGACCTTTGCCCCCTATTTATCATCAACAGGTATGGACTTTTTTAAGATTGACCTTTCCGGAATACCAGATGACAATCCTCTTAATTTGACTGCAACTGGTTTAGAGGATAGGGTAATTTTAAGATGGCGAAGGAATGGTCAATTTAACAACTTTGAAAGGTTCATTATTCAGAGAAAAGAAAATGATGGTGTTTTATGGGAGAATATAGGGGAGGTTCCTTTTTCATCCATACAGACGAATTACATCTATACTGATTTCACTGTTGAAAGTGGTAAGGGGTATTCCTACAGGGTATATGGTTACAGGATAGACTATTATTCAAAGCCTTCAAACCAGGTAAGTGTTGCAGTTCCTTATTGTAACAGACCCACCATCACCTCATTAACCTTCCAGGATTCAGTGGTTGTTATAGAATGGAATGACAATTCCCGTAAGAACAAGGATTATTATGTTGGGAAGAAGGTTAGAGGGGTAGTGGCAGGGTCAGGAAAGGATACATTGGTGTGGTATCATTTTGGCCATGTGAATGATTCT
>QNDZ01000223.1 GCA_003646055.1 bacterium | reverse complement strand
TCTTTCCCACCATGACCTGGGTCAACAACAATGGTTCTAATCTCCTTCCTTCTGTACTCCCTCACTTCAATCTTCAATTTCCCATCAAGTTTCTTTATATTCACATCCTTATCAGGCGCGGTTATTACCTTCAATTCAAGGAACCCCTCCCCTGCCCTTGGAAGAATTCTCTTTATAAAGCCCTTACCCTCTGTAGGGAAGATATCAGGGTTGTAAATTGCATCAAAAATGGTAATAACCCAGATGGTATCCTCCCCCCTGAAAAGGATTTCAAGGGAAGGGGCGTACTTGAGCGTGGCCACTGTTTCATCACTCTTTACCTTTATCTTAAAACTGAATACATTCAATTTTTTTACCTCAACAACATCACCACCCTGAAGTTTAAATTCTGAGTTTAAGAGAAGGGATAAGATTCCAGGAAGTTCACACAGGGGAATGAATGGATCACCATCTATCTCAATAACAGGATATGTCAACTGGATAAACTTCTCTTCATACTTAATAAAGGGATTCTCTGGAACAATGGTGATTCTTGCTTCCTTCTGTATGGTATAAATTTTGTAAGTACTATCATAAAGCATGGAGCAACCAAGTTTTTCACTCAACTTCTTGAGTGAAACATAATCAAGGTCCTGAACAGGGATGCTATTGAATTGATAAACATTATCCCCGTACTGAACCTGAAAGGCAAAAAGTATCAGTATCATTTAGACCTCTCCATTTCTCTTTCCATCTCCCTTCTTTTTATTATCTCTCTCTTCTCGTATATCTTCTTTCCCTTTGCAAGTGCCAGTTCAATCTTAACATAGCCGCGGTCATTTATATATACACTTAATGGGACAAGTGTAAAGCCCCTTTCTTTCACTTTCCCGATGAGCCTTTTTATCTCCTTTTTATGAAGAAGAAGTTTTCTCTTCCTTGTAGGGTCAGTATGATAGGATTCCTTTTCATAGGGAGAGATTGTCATGTTATAGATAAACACCTCTCCATCCTCTATACCAGCATAAGCCTCCTGGATACTCACCTTACCAGCCCTCACGGATTTTACCTCATTCCCATGGAGCACAATTCCCGCCTCCATCCGCTGGATTATTTCATACTCTCTAAAGGCCTTTCTGTTCCTTGTTATTACCCTCATCATTCTCCCTTGACATTCCTGCAAAATTTTAATATCATAAGTATCAGACTATGTCAACACGTATATGGTTTACAGGAATAATAATAACCTTGCTTCTGGTATCCTGCAACAGAAAAAGTATAAAAGAGCAGGAAACACCAGTAATACCTGGAGTATGGACTGAAAAGTTCTCCTTCAAACAGGGCTCGGGTGAATTGCACCTGATTACGCCTGAAAAAAGTATCAATGCCATGTTTGATTTTACATATGACAAAACAATAAAAGAATTGAAGGGCTCATTCTATGGATTTCTTGGTGTAAAGGTTGCAGAATTTATCATAAGCCCATCAAGGGTTGAGGCAAAAACACTCACTGGTGGAAATGTTAACATTGATAGTCTTTTAAATATTGCTGGAATCCCACTTGATTTCTTTGTTAAGTGCTTCGGGTATGACTTTGATGCCAGTGTAATAAATGAGAAGGGTATTCCTGTGGATAATGGAATACTTGTCAGCAGGGGGGATATGGACATTCTGTTGAGCAGGGAAAACAGATTGCCTGTTAAGGTTGTTATACTGAATGGAGGGAAAGACATTCAGGTTCTTTACAGTGATTTCAGGAATGTGCAGCGTTATAAGCACCCATTTTACATTGGTTTTTCAACTGTTGACAAAAAACTGGAGGTTCACTTTAAAAAGATTGTGTTGCAATGATAATTATAGTTTTTAGTCTAATCCAGCCTATCACCCTTGAGGAGTTTGAGAGGGTAAAATCTCTCTATCCTCAATTTGGTAAGGTGATGGAGGGAAGGGGCTACATCCCCTCTATTGACTTTGTTTATGCTAAATACATCTATTCTACAAGGGATGATGGTAAAAACCCATTCTTCCCCTTTGCACTTGGAGAGATAGAAAGACTCCAGAAAAAGGATTACAGTGATTATTATAAGGAGGCAATCACAAGGGCGAAAACATTGAGCCAGTTGTTTTTAATACACATCCTTTTAATTTACAGAGATATATATTCATTGGACAATGAAATTATGGACAAGATGATATTATTACTTCACAAACAAAACCTCCGTGCTGACCTGACGATTTCTGGTAAATATGAAGAGATGGCCATACAGGAATACAACTTCGGGAATATTAAACGTTCACTCCATCTATTCAGATATGCAAATCTTCTTGCTCCAATGATAAGAAGGATACCACTTGAAGGGGCAAAGGTCGCTCTACGGTATAAAAAGGCAAGATTTGTACCCTTTTTGATTTCCTATATATCCAGCATCAAATTTGTTAACAATAGATACGTTTTCTATTACAATTTGGTAGTGATAATGGGCCTATTCCTTTTTTTTGTGGGTGTTGGTTTGACTGTCTGGGGCTTTATTGACAGTATATCATTTATGGCACGTGCATTCAGGATAAAAACACCTTTCAGGATGTTCTGGATTCCAGGGGTTACATGGGCACTGTTTGTCTTCCTCCCTCTCTGGGTTTTCATAATCATTGCCTTCCTTATCACCCTTTTGAGGGTCGGGAAACAGAGGGGGATATGGGCAGGCATGCTTCTTGTTATGTCAGGGTTACTCTTTACTGGTATGAACTCAATCTCTCCTTATCTGAAGGATAAGGAGAAGAAGGAAATCATACTTGCCTACTACGACCCTGTGCATGTAAACTTCAAGGACTTTGGTGAGACAAAATTCACAAGGTGGTTGTATGGGATTAAACTCTTGAAAACAGGCAGGTACTATGAAGCAAGGCAGGTATTCAAAAACCTGAAGCTGCACAGACAGTACAGGGATGAACTCTCAAACAATATTGGAGTCTCCTACTTTCTTGAGGGGAAATATGATTCAGCACTTGTTTATTTCAGGGCAGCAGAGGAAAAGGATAAAAATTCTCCTGTGTACACATTCAACATTGCCAAGACATACACAAACCTTCTTGAATTCCAGAAGGCATCCCAGTATTTTGCAAAATTAAAGGGCTCACAGAAAAAACTTTCAGACATAATAGAGGTCTATCCACCCCTCTCATGGTACAGGGAGACCATATTCAGGATGCGCAAAAGTTCCATTCCACTGAATCTTCTG